>NZ_JBQQBW010000023.1:0-78201 GCF_052245415.1 Streptomyces sp. 8N706
TGGAACGCTTCGACGCCGCACAGGCCCATCTCGCCCACGCCCTCGCCATCGACGCCGGCACCAGCGGCCGCGGACATCGGGTGCCGCAGCTCGACACCACCCGCGCCAACACCGGCAGCGCACGCACCTACGTCGAACTGCTCCAAGCCCTGTGGACACCATCGACGATCCACCCTGAAGTGGCCGAGCGCGTCCGCGGCCTCATGGCCCACAACCTGCTCCGGCACCGGCTCGCCCCGGACTTCAGCTCCGACGCCACCACCTGGTCCTCCAAGACCGGCACCCTCCTCAATCTCCGCCACGAGATCGGCGTCGTGGAGCACTCCGACGGTCAGGCCTTCGCCATTGCCGTCCTGACCGAGTCACTCGTTCCGGCCAGCACCCAGCCCGGCGCCGACGCCCTCATGGCACAGGTCGCCCGAAGACTGCGTGACCACCTTCGACAGTTCTAGCCTCGGGCTTCTTCATCAGCGACGCCGACCTCTCCCCAACGGGCAGCAGCTGTGAGAGTGCCTCGGAACGAGACGAGCCCGCCGCCCCTGGACCCAGTCCGACAAACCCCACGGCGACCCGTGGAGCCGCTTGCCGCTTCGCTGTGGCGGTTGCGGTCACGGCGGACTTGACCGCCCCGGGCACTACCGCACCGAGCGACCGCGCGCTGCCGGCCCGGCCTTCTGCTCACGGCGGGTAAGCAGCAGGAATGCGACACAACGGTGCTACGGCGCCCAGTAATTGCCCATCGTCCGATGCGCGGTTGGCCGGCCGTGCCTCTGATCGCCGCTGACGGCCAGCACCTGGGTCGGTGCGTTCATGGACACGTTCCTCGACCATGACACGGCGCACGTCGTCGACCTCGCTCACCGCACCGGTTACCACTGGGACGACGGCACGACGAGTTCGATGGCACCCAGCGCGTCAACGAGGGTTCCATCGGAGCCGGACGTCAGGCGGTCGCTGCAAACGCATCGATGCCGGTGAGCTCAGCTGAGAGCGCCCACAGTCGCGCAGCCTGCTCGGGATCGGAGGCGTAATCACGCACGCCGGCCAACGCGTCGTGGCCCGCGGCAGGCTCGGAGATGTCGCAGTCCTCGCAGTAGACGCCGCCCATATCCGCCAGCTGCGGGGAGGTTGCCGCCCACACCTGCGTTGCCGCACCTTGTTCAGGCGTCTTGAACGTGGGGTCGACCAGGTTGCCGTCCTCGTCGATCCAGCCGGCGGCGACCATCTCGTCGTCGGAGAGGTGGCGCTGCAGCGGGGTGAGGATCTTGCCAGGATGCACGGAAAACGTCCGCACTCCGGCGCCGCGGCCGAACGCGTCGAGGTGCACCGCGAAGAGTGCGTTGGCTGTTTTCGCCTGCGCGTAGGCCTCCACCTTGTCGTAGCCGTGCTCGAACTGCACGTCGTCCCAGTGGATGCCCGAGCGGTGGTGGCCGGCGGAGGAAACGGCGACGACGCGGGCCCCGCCACGCGCGATCGCCGGCCAGAGCAGGTTGACGAGCGCGTAGTGACCGAGATGGTTGATCGCGAACTGCGCCTCCCAACCGGGGCCGACCCGCGTTTCCGGGCAGGCCATGATCGCGGCGTTGTTGATGACGATGTCGGCGCTGCGCTCCGAAGCGACGAAGCGCTCGGCAAATCCCCGGACGCTCGACAGGTCGGCGAGGTCGAGTTCGTCGACCTCGACGTTGTCGATGCCGCTGACCGCTTCAAGAGCGGTCGCTCGCCGCCGGGCGGGAACGATGACGTGGGCACCGGCGCGGGCGAGCGCGCGTGTCGTCTCCAGGCCTATGCCTGAGTAGCCGCCAGTGACGATCGCGAGATCTCCGGAGAGGTCGATCCCGCGCAGGACATCGTCCGTGGTGCTTCGGGCACCGAAACCCGATCCGATCTTGTGCTGAGGTGTGCTCATGAACCGCACGCTACGAATTGGAGTGCGCTCTATGGCAAGGCGACAGGGCAAACCACTCAGTGGCCGCGGCGCCTCTGCCCACGGCTCTCCTCGGGTGACGGGAGGCTGAAGCGGTCGGGTCAGTCGTCTCCGGAGGTGCGCCCGCGCGAGGCTCTCGCGCAGTCCGGCCAGCCCTTCGATCTCGGCGTCAACGGCAGCGAGCCTGCGGCCGACAACCCGGAGGCGGGGGGCGCCGGGTTCGACAGAGCCACACCGCCCGGGACGGGGTTGGGACTGGTAGGCCCGCATGTTGAGGTGTCGCGTATTCATCGCCGACACGGCCGGAAGGTATCACCACTGTGTGCTTGCCGCTGTATCGCCCTCGGGTCCTTTGGGGGCGCCTGTTCATCGCTCCGGATCCGAGATGGCGTTGGGCCGTAGAAAGCGTTGGAGAATCAGGCGCAGGGTGGGGAGCTGATCGGCCGGGCTGAAAGATGGATCGGTGGCGGCGCTGGTGTAGAGAGCGGCGATGAGAGTCATGACCCATGCCGCGGTGTCGTCCGGGTCCAGGGCGGGGTCGATCCGGCCTGCTGCGGCGGCGTTCCGCAGCAGGGTGGTGATGGTGGACCGCTCCTCGTCGTTGTCACGGCTCAGCAGCGCTTCGAGATCGGGGTCGCGGTAAGACTGGATCATCGCCTCCATGACGAGGGCGGGCACCAGCGGCTCCGTGGAGGGGGCGGCGAGAAGGTCCACGGTGTCGAGGAGGGCGGTCCACGGGTCGTCAGCTGTGCGGGCGGCGGCGAGACGCTTGGCTTTGGTGGTGCCGTCGTGCTCGTCGTCCTCGAAGACGGCCTGGAAGATCGCGCGTTTGTTGGGGAAGTAGTGGAACAGGTTGCCCGCGCTCATGCCGGCGGCCTTGCAGATTTCTGCGGTGGTGGTGCGCTCGAAGCCTTTGGCGGCGAAGAGTTCGGCTGCGACGTTGACGATGTGCCGGCGCCGTGCGCGGTGTCTGGTCGGGTCGACTGTCCTCATCGTGGCCTCCTTCTGGTGGGCTCTCGGCTCCTCAGGTCTTCAATGACCAATAATAGACCGAGTACTCGGTCTATTATTAAGGGAACGGCAGGAGTGAGGGGGAACATGGGCATGCGCAAGAGACCCGAGCGGGATCCGCAGGGCGGCCGACTCACCGTGCTCGGCGAGCCGGCTTGGAGGACCGTGTGCGTCTATGTCGTTCTCGTGCTGGCGGGGGCGGGTGTCGGCTGGCTCGTCGGCTTCCTGGCGGACTGGCTCGTGACGCTGCCCTGGGCACCGCTGCAGGGACCGGCCCGGCTTGTTGCGTCAATCCCGGCTCCGGGGCTGCCCGCCGCGGGTTCGGTGGCAGGGCTGGCCCTCGGACTTGTCGCCCAGCACGAGCAGTTGGTGCTTCGACTGTCGAGTGATCGTGTTGTGCTCACACGCAAGGGCCGTGAGCAGGAGTTCTCGCACGACGTCATCGCCACAGTGTTCCGGGACGGCAAGCAACTCGTCCTGCTCGGCCACGAGGGTGGCGAACTCACTCGCCAGGAGTGCGACCTGGACGTCGGCCGCGTTGCCGACGCCTTCACCGAGCACGGCTATGTGTGGGCGGACGACGATCCGCACAAGGACGAGTTCCGCCGCTGGGTCCCGGATACTCCAGGCCTCCCGATGGGTGCGAACGCCATTCTCAAGGCCCGCCAGGAGTCGTTGGAAAAGAAGAGTCCCTCCGACGACGACGTTCGGGAACTCCGTGAGGAACTGGCCCGTCTCGGCGTCGTCGTGAGGGACGAGAAGCGACGTCAGTACTGGAGGAAGTTCCGGGAGGCAGGTCCAGCCGTGGAATGAATGGCGGTGAGCCTGGCTGGACCGTGTCCCTCGGTGAAGCCGAACCTGGTGTCACCGTGTGTGGACGCCGGGGCGTATCGGCTCCAGGTTCCGCCTGCTTCGGTGACCAGGCGGGTGGCCGTCTTGTCGTGGTAACCGAACGCCTTCGCGATGACGGGGGCCGGGCCTGGCATCCGAGGTGGCGGATCGTGGAAGCCTTGCCGCGCTGGGGTGGGATGCCGATCTCGCGTAGATGGTCTTGCGGGCTGGCAGGGTTCATCGGCTGCCCTGGCTGGCGGCCGGAGAAGAGCGCCTGTGAGCTTCTGCTGCTGGCGTAGGGCAGATGCTGGCGGGAGCGGACGTAGGCCCGCATCAGGTCGGCGACAGGGCCGGGAGTGGGGAGGGCGGGTCTCCCAGGCAGATGGTGACGGTGGTCCCGTCGTCGGTGGCGTCGTCGACCGTGAGGCGGCCGATACGGGTGATGGGTTGGGCGTAGAGGAGAACGAGCGCGGCTCGCAGCCCGGCTCCGCAGGGGCAATGAGCCGTCGTTGAGGGTCCGCCGGAGCATGGCGAGTCGCCCGTGCTGGTGCAGCGGCGTCTGGTGCCCGGTTGATGACCTGAGGCGGCAGCGTGAGGCGGGGGTCATCCGACCGGTCTTCATGCACCAGCGCAGGAACTTCTGCGACGGGCGCCGGGTGGCGAGCTTCTCGGTAGTGCCAGGCACGAACTCGCCCGCATGCGCCTGGGCCTGGCCTGCCGTGCGGACGACTCCCTCGCCCGACGCCGACCGCGTGACCTGCTCCGACCTCGCCGACCGCCGCTTCATCGACTTTCCCGAAGGATGGGGCAACCGCACCATCATCGACAGCATGTTCAGCAGTGCGGGCGCCGAGCGCATGGTGGCCCTGGAAGTCGTGGACATCGCCACCGCCCTGACCATGGTGCAGCAGCGCCTCGGGCTCGCCTTCGTCCCCGAAGGGGCGATCACCACCAGGCCTGGCCTCACCCGGGTCGACCTGGCCACCCCGCCCCCGCCGACCGGGCTCGGCCTCGCCGCCTCACGCAACCACCCGCCCTCCGAAGCGGCACTCGCCCTGCACGGCACACTGCTCGCCTCCCGGGCCGCACGTGACGTCGACGCACACGTTGACCACCGAAACCATCTGTGAGGCGTGGTCTGCGGCTTGCCCTGAGGGAAAGACAGTTGTCGGTGTCGTCGGTTCACTGTCGGACGCCCTCCGGAGGACCCACGGGCTGCCCCAGGTCACTCCGAAACGGGCTGGCCGGTAATCGACGTTGCGGACCGACCATACGCATGCGTAGGTTCAACTCCATACGGCAGCGTATGGGCGCCGAGGCGCCCTACGGAACATCGGAAACGGGGTTGATCGACCATGCGCAGGACCATCGCCACCCTTATCGGCAGCACGCTCGTCGCCGCCACCGCGACAGTGACCGGCGCGTCCGTCGCGTCGGCCGCTCCGCAAGCACCTGCCTGCGAGCGCGCCTTCGCGAGGGCGGCAGTGAAGGTGCGCGCAATCCCCACGACCCAGTCCCAGGTCCTAGGGACGTTCGGGCAAGGGGCTGCGCTCGGGTGCATCTGGAAGGCGGAGTCCGGCGGCGGAAAGGCCACCGCGTGCGGTGAGACTTCGCGTACCTGGCTGCAGATCACAGCGGGCAACGGGCGCAAGGGATGGGTCTTCGAGCCGTGCGTGCAGCACTGAGACGCATGAGCGGTGGGGGTCGCCAACTCCCGACCCCCGGCTGAAGGCGACGGCTGTCCACCGACACGGCTGGTGAGGGGGCGGAGTTCTGAGGCGCAACCGCCCTGAAGGCTCGCCGCCGCGGCGAGGGTTGCCGTGCAGACCATCGAGGCAGCCCTCGTCGGCCTTCCTGCCTGGACTTCCCGGCGTCGATGAGGAAGGCGGAGAAACGCCATCGACCCGTTGACCACCCGCGGACGGCCCAGCCTGGTCGGCCCGGACTGGTCGGCGCTGACGGTGCGGCCGGTGGCGGGCTGATCTCCTCATGGCCCGCTGCCGCACCGCACCGCCGGGTCGTCGGAGTGATCGGGGAGCCGACCTGCAGGAACCGGAGCGGATTACCGTCCGGTCGGTCACGGTGACCGCCCCGTGCCGGGCGAGGTCATGCGAATGCGGGCATGACCGTCTCGTGGATCAGGCGGAGTTGATGGTTCACGTCGGCCATGCCCTCGATGTCGCGGCCGGTGAAGGCCTTGACGAGGCTGCGGTCGGTGATGGCGCAGATCACGTGGTTGACTCCACTGGGGGCGATCTCGCGCCGGATCTTCTCCAGACACTCCTGCGGGGTGCCCGCGATGGAGAGGCGTTCGGCGATCTCGGGTGTGGTCAGCTCGATACCGCGGGCGAGGTCACCGGCGGCGATGGCGTCGATGATCGGCTTGAGTGCGGCGGGTTCCACTCCGTTGCGGCGTAACTGCTCCTCGGGCATCGACGAGGCGTAGATCCCGACCATGCTGCGTGCCGCGTCCTTGGCGGTCGCGGAGTCGGGACCGGTGGCGAAAACGACCCAGGCGCCGATGTCCAGTGACTGCCAGTCCTTGCCCGCCCGCTCGGCTCCGGCCCTGATGTGGTGTACGGCGTAGTCGTACGCCTCACGGGTGTAGCTCAGCGCGTGGTGGCAGCCGTCGGACAGTTCCCCCGCCGCCTGGAAGGACCTGGGGCCGCGCATCGCCCCGAGTTTGAGCGGCACACGAGCCTGGACCGGGCGGGCGAAGGTGAACAGCCCGCGGTAGGTGAAGAATTCGCCGTCGTGTGTGATGGTGCCGTCATCGAGCAGGGTGCGGACCACGTGCAGGGCCTCTTTGGTGCGGGACAGCGGCCGGGTACGAGCCCAGTCCATGCCGTACTGCGCCAGCAGCCCGAAGTTTCCGCTCGACAGGACCGCTTCCGCGCGCCCGTCGCACAGCTCGTCGAGGGTGGCCAGGGCCTGAGCGATCAAGGTGGGTTCGCGGAGGGTCACGGGGGACACGCTCGGACCCAGCCGGATCCGGCGGGTTTGGCCCGCGGCTGCGGCGAAGAGCAGCCACAGATCCTTGTGCCATGTCTCGTCGGCGGCATAACAAGCGTGGAAGCCGAGTTCGTCGGCGAGCCTGATGGAGGCCAGTGACTCCTGGAGCGGGTAGTCCGGGAGCAAGGCGTAGCTGAACTTCACGGGCGTCACCTTCCGAGTTGAACGGGGGCGGTACCGGTCGACGAGTCTGTGTCCTCCTGTGGGGGCCCCTACGAGGGTGTGCACAGGGGCCTCATCTGTCCAGGGTTCTCGGGCAGTTGAGCCTGGGGCCGCGTCCCGTCGGCGGAGGCGCGCCAGGCTGTCGGGGGGCCGGGATGAGACAAGGCCGCGCCGCCATCACCGTCACGATCAGCCGCCACACGTGGACGATGAGGAAGGGACCACCCCGTACGTCGCACGCGGGTTGAGTACATTTCAGCACGCTCCGCCGCAGGAGGAAGCAAGAATGCATCACGTGCGGGTGCGCCTGACGTGGCCCTGACCGCTCTCGAGTTCGCAGTGCCGGACAGGGTGAGCTGAAGGGGCTCGGCGAGAACGGGCGGGAGTGCGGGAGACGTAGGCGCCGGAAGACGTGGTGGCGTCCTGGACCTGGTAGAAGACAGCGACTGGGATCTGGTGGCCAGCAAGACCGGCACCACGCGGTTCGGCTTTCTCGCTGACCCTGAAGTTCTTCGAGCTGGAGGGCGGGTTCCCCGAGTTCCCCGAGTTCGTCGGGGAGATCCGCACGCCGCGGTGGACTTCGTGGCGGGCCTGGTGAAGGTGCCGGCGGGGGCGTTGGCGACGTTACGCGATGGCCAATTCGTCCTCGCGCAGTTGCTGCCACAGATAGGGGACCGGCTGGAACGGGATGTGCGGAAGGGGCTGGGCGGGTAGGACCCGTTCGGTGGCCACGGCGACTGGTACTGCTTGTGTCCCCCGAGCCCTACGCTGTCACCCTTCCTGGTGCTCGTGCCGCTGCGGCTGGTGTTCCTGTGGCGCTGTGACCTCACACACATCAGCGGAGTGCCGCGCGTACCCTATTCGCCGTCCGGGTGGATTCGCGTTCATCTCCAGGGACAGCGTTCGTCGGCCCATGCGGGCAGCAGCCGATGACCGTTGGGGCAAAGGGTGGGTGTGGCACAGGCCATGGAAGTGGGCCTTTGTGGCCACATCTGCAGCGAACCAGTTGTAAAACCCATCTGTACTACTAGGGTAGACCCAATATGGGGCCAGGCGTCGTGCCAGCAGGTGCGTGAAGGCAAGTGCGGAGGATAGTGGCGTCAGGACACTGTGTTTGCGCGGAACCACTGATCCAATTCCTGGAACCTGGAGAAGGCATGGAAAATTTCAAGATCTCTACTGCGGGTGCAGGAGAGATGGCCACATTCCGTGAGTGGGCTGACGATGAGCAGTGGAACCCGGGTGAGTCGGATATCCTCCCCTTTTGCGCAGCCGACCCGCAGGGCTTCTTCTTGGGCAAGTTGAACGGGGAGCCCGTAGCCTCGATCTCTGCCGTGCGCTACGGTGCCGACTTCGGATTCCTGGGCTTCTACATCACTCGCCCCTCGGTACGAGGCCAAGGCTACGGAATTCAGCTCTGGCGGGCGGCCATGGAGCACCTCGACGGCAGGAACGTGGGGCTCGACGGCGTCGTCGAACAGCAGGAGAACTATCGCAAGTCCGGCTTCCGCCGGGCCTGGAACCATGTGCGATTCCAAGGCGTGCCGACAGGGGACAAGGCTTCGGGCGACATCACCCTGGTCGACGGCCGTTCGATTCCCTTCAGTCAGCTGGCGGCCTACGACCGTCGGTTCTTTCCCGCGGATCGGGGCGCCTTCCTGTCACTCTGGGTGAGCCTGCCTGCACACAGGTCCCTCGCGGCCGTGCGTGATGGCGAATTGCAGGGACTCGCTGTGCTGCGCCCCGCCAAGACGGGTTCGCGAATCGGCCCGCTCTATGCGGCCTCCGAGGACGTTGCCCTCGCCTTGGTGAACGGGCTGTCGGCGACCACGCCAGGATTCCCGATAGTCATTGACGTGCCTGACGTCAACTCCGCGTCAGTCAAGCTCATGGAACGTCTTGGGCTCGAACCGACCTTTGAGTGTGCCCGTATGTACACGGGTCCCGACCCCGATGTCGATATGGCCGGTATTTTCGCCGCGACCACCATCGAGCTCGGATAGCAGACGTGCGGTCGGCCACCCGATACGGCCAGACTTTCGAGGGCGACCTTCTCAAGGTCGCCCGGTTCGACGGGCTCTCCCGCTGTCCTCGCTTCTGCAGCCGTGGCTGAAGTGGCCCGCACCCCTTGCCGCTATGGACGGGGACGAGCTCCCTCGAGACCTGACGGCGTACCGGTCGCCGGCGGCCAGGCGTGCGGCTTCCCGGATTGACGGGCACGCACACGAGTATCTCGTCGACGTGGCCGGCGTTTCTGGCTTGAACGGACTGAGCCCAGCGCTGCTGGCGGGTCAAGCGGTGTTGGGCCAGTCCTGGTAGGCGTTGTTCGAGGTCGTCGTCGCGGCGGGTGCCGCGTTCGATGCAGGAGAGATGACAGGGGCCAGACGCCGAAGTGGTTGGCGGCGGTGAGGGTGGCGTTCCTGTCCTGGCGGGCAGGTCTGAGGTCGGCGATGTCGGGGATCCCAGCACCACATCGAGCTTCTGACATCGTTTTACGTGCATGGTCCGTCGTCTATCGAGCCGTGAGCCCGCGAGTTCCGAACTTGCTCGTCAATCGGTCGTCGCCACGTGAACGCCAACGGTGAGGGTCAGGGCGGAACAACGACCGCCCGGTACCCCGTGTTCATGCTTTCTCTCTATAGCCGTCATGTCGAACCGATCAACGGCTGGCCCACACTGCCGAATTGAGACAAAGCATGGGTAGAATCGAGCCTTCGCATTACTACCGTGAGTTAGGGCACAGTGTGGTGGTTGCGTGTTCGACTACAGTGATCACGGTTGTGGCCGAGCATTATGCTCGGTTCCTGGTGGGTGCAATCGATTGCCTGGCCCTGCAATTCAGGGCTGCGGGAAGCGTCACCATCCGGGGCTCTTAAAGATATGCGGGGGATGATGAGCGGAAAAAGAGTGGGGCACACCTGTGCTCTGTGAATCTTTCTATGAGCGCCTGGACAAGGCGAAGTTCACCAGCAGTTTATCCACGGCGGGGCCATGGGGCCCGGAAATGCAGCATGCTGGGCCTCCCTCGGCGTTGCTGGCGATGCAGATGATGAATGCCTATCCGCGCGAGGGCTTGCACCCGGCGCGGGTGACGTTCGAGCTGCTCGGGCAGATTCCGGTGGCAGAGCTGACGGTTGAGACGTCCGTGCTGCATTCGACGAAGCGGACCGACCTGCTGTCGGGGACGCTACTGTGTGGCGGCAAGCCCGTGGCGCTGGCCCGGATGTGGAGATACCAGTCCGCGCCCTCTTCGCTTGCCTCCGTGCGGAAACCGGGTATCCGGCACCTGCCGCTGGCTCTCGAGGATTCCGTAGCGCCGGCGGAGCCTCTGGTGCTGGCCTACGACTATTCGGTCACGCCTGCAGTGCCGCTGGAGATGACGAACCATACGGATGGATACATGTCCGCCGTCGAATGGCGATTCGCCAGCGAGAAGCCCTTCGGGAGGTACGGGCCAGGGCAGGTGTGGGCCCGGCCGCGGATTCCGCTCGTGCTCGGCGAAATCGATACGCCCTTCGGTCGGCTGATGACGATAGCCGACAGCTGCTGGTCCATGGGGCGCCGGGTCGAGATGCCGAAACATCTGGCGATCAACACGGAAATTACCGTGCACTGCCACCGGCTGCCGGAGGGTGATTGGCTCCGCCTCGACGGCTCGACGGTGACGACGCCGGGCGGGGCGGGAGTGAGTCACTCGACGATGAGTGACCGCGAAGACGAGTGTGCCTACGTACTCCAGTCGATGTTTATCTCCTAGCGGTGACGTTCATGTGCCGAGAGAGGGAACACGCTATGCCCGCAGACAGCAGAGTTCGCAGCTTTTCCTTTTTCGTGATCCTGGTGAGTTTCGTGGCCATCATGGCGCACACCGCGATGCCCACCCCGATCTATGCGATCTACAGCAAGGAGTTCGGGCTCACCACGCTCCAGGTGACCGAGGTGTACGCGATCTACGCTTTAGGCGTGATCGCGGCGCTGGTGGCATTCAACTCCCTCTCCAACACCCTCGGCCGGCGGCCGCTGCTGATGATCGGGCTGATCTGCAGCGTCGCTTCCAACCTCGTCTTCCTCAATGCCAGTTCGATCGCCTACCTCTTCGCCGCCCGGCTGCTGACCGGACTCGCGGCGGGAGTGTTCATGGGAACCGCCACCGTCGCAGCAGTGGAGGTGGCGCCGCACAGATTCGCGAAGCATTCCGCCGTGTGGGCCACTGCGGCGAACATCCTCGGCCTGGGGCTCGGGCCTGTGATCGGGGGGCTCGGCACAAAGTTCCTCGACAAGCCGCAGGATGATCTTTTCCTCGGCCACCTTGCCCTGATAGCCGTCCTCGTTGTCCTCCTGCTGACGACCCGGGAGCCGCTGGGCAGGTCCGATCGCGTGCCGTTCTCCTGGAAGGAGCCGAAGCCGCCTTCCGAGAACCGGCTCACATACGCCGGGCTTACGATGATCGGTGTTTCCGGGATGGCCACGCTCGGCATGCTCGCGGGTCTGACTCCGCACTTCTTGAGCAGTTTCTATCCGGACGCGAGCGGTCTCGCCGCTGGGCTGGTCGTCGGCTGCGGCTTCGGCGGATCCGCGCTGGCGCAGTTCGCCTTCCGTCGGCTCACCATCACCCGCGGCCTGGCGGCCGGAGTCTGTGTGATGAGCCTGGGCCTGCTGGTTCTGATCGGCGCGATGGTCTTCGGCAGCGGAGTCCTGTACACCTCCGCGGCACTGCTCACCGGTCTTGGACAGGGCCTGTCGATCGCCCGGTCCGTTCAGGAGATCTCTCTGAAGACGTCCCTCTCCGAGCGGGTAAGCGCGGTAAATCTCTACTACGTGGCGCTCTACACAGGTGCAGCGGTGCCCGTCATCGCTCTGGCCTTTATCGAGAAATCTTTTGGCCTGACCACGGCCGGTTTCGCGTTCTGCCTCTTCGCGCTGGCATTCGCTGTCATCGGAGTCCTTCAGCTGGGCAGGGCCGGCATATGGCGCAAGGAGCCGGCTGTGGACCACCTGGAAGCCGTCAGGACCTGAGCCGCGGCCGGAGAGGCCCGCGCAGCCGGCGGCAGGTGACGGAATCCGTGCCCCACCAGGGCCGGTGCATCACCATACGGCGCATTGAAGCGCCGCAACACAACTTGGGAGAAACGCATGTCGCATGTGAAGAGTGCGGACCGCCTTCTTGGAGGCACCAGTGTTCTCGTGCAGCCCGGCCGTACGTTGGCATCGGAAGTATCCGACTGGTTCCGGCACGTCGGGCGGGAGAAGGTTCTGCGGCAGGAAATCGACCGGGAATTTCCGGCCGAGTACCTGTACTTTCTGAAGTCGACCGGGCTGCTGGAGCGGTCCCTGGTTCCGGAGTGGATCGGTACCCACGAGGACGGTTGGACGCCGTACCGCGTCACGGGGCTGAGTGAGCACCTGGCATTCCACAGCTTCACGCACTGGCTGATGTGGCACGTGAGTTCGCTGTCGGGCACCCCGGTGTGGATGTCGGAGAACGCCGCGGTTCAGAAGACGTACGCCGAGCAGTTCAAGGCTGGAATGGTTGGCTCGTTCGGCATGTCGGAGCGGGGGGCCGGAGCGGACTGGCGGCACACCGCCACCTCGGTAAAGCGTCTCGCCGAGCGCTACGTCGCCAGTGGCGGCAAGGACTACACCGGCAACGGCAACGTATCGAGCCTGATCACAACCTTCGCGCAGCGGGCGGACGGCGGCGACCGGGACTACATCCTCTTCCGCGCCGACTCGCGCAAGGCCGGATTCGAGCTGGTCGGCAATGTGGTCCCTGAGCAGATGTACGTCAGTGAATTCCGTCTGTCCCACTACGAGTTCGACGAGGACGACGTCATCTCGACAGGTCCCCAGGCGTTCGCCGACGCGGTCAACACCATCAACGTCGGCAAATTCAACCTGGCGACAGCGGCCACCGGGCTGGTTTCCCGTGCGCTGGTGGAGGCCTTCCACCACACCTCGAACCGCACCATATTCGGGCAGTCCGCCGCCTCGTTCGGCCAGAACCAGGACGCGCTGTGCCGGGCGACGCTGCGGCTCATCGGCATGAAGGCGTTCACCTCACGGTGCGTGGATCACATGCACGCGGCCGACGAGGGCGATGACCGCTACGTCATTCTGAACGCCGTCGCCAAGGCCAAGGTCACCCACGACGCCACCGATGTTCTCCACTCGCTGACTGACGTCATCTCGGCGAAGGGCTTCGAGAGGGATTCGGCATTCCGCCCGATCCTGAAATACGCCGAGTACCTGCCCCGCCTGGAGGGCACGAAGTACGTCAACCTGATGCAGGCGGTCCGCTCGGCCCCGGCCTTCTTCGACTTCGCGCGCAATACCCGGCAGGCACCGGACGCGGCCACCGACTCCACGGAGGCGCCGCGCTACCTGATGACACAGCGCAAGCTGGGCGGGCTGGAGAAGCTGTCCTTCAGCGACCACACCCCGTCGAAGGAAGCCCTGGAGCATCTGCCGTCCGTCGCGCTCTTCTTCACCGTGGTCGAGCGCCTGGGCAAGGCTCTCTTCAACCAGCCGCTGGACCAGAAGGACCAGCGCAAGGTGCAGGCCTTGGGCGAGATCTTCGCCATCGCGGTCTACGGCACCGTCGTCGGCGAGTACGCGCGGCAGCGGCCCGACGACGAGGTGTGGGAGTCGGTCTTCAGCCTGATCCTTGAGGACCTGGCCCTCACCCTCGTACGTACGAGGCAGGACCTGGCCGACCAGCGTGAGGTGGCAGACTCGATCCTCACCGCCGTCCAGTCCACCCACACCGAGTGGCCCGGGGACCGGATCATCGACCACCTCCAGGCAGCGGTCAACCGCTCGAGCGGCCTGCTCTGACGCGACGGGGGTGATCCGCTCCGGGCGGATCACCCCCGTCACACCCTCCACCATCTGGACCACACCGGGGATAGATCCATGCTGAACATCGCCATTATCGGCGCGGGCGTTGGCGGTCTCACCGCTGCCATAGCCCTGCGTGACAAGGGCCACCAAGTCAACGTCTACGAGCAGACCGCCGAACTGAAAGCCATCGGCGCGGGTTTCGGCGTCCTGCCCAACGCCATGCACCTGCTGGCCACCGTCGGCCTCGACGACGACATCAAGCGGATCGGCCACTCGGCCGGCGCCTCGATCGTCCGGGACCTGGACGGCAATAAGCTCCCCGTGGAGAACTGGCCGCAGAAGCCCAGCCCACTGGGCAGTACCTACGCTGTGCACCGCGGCGAATTCCAGCAGCTGCTCGTCTCCGAACTCCCCGCGGAAGTGGTGCACCTGGGCAAGCGGGCCGTCAGAGTCCACCAGCACGACGACCACGCCAGGATCGACTTTGCGGACGCTACGGGCGTCACGGCCGACCTGGTCATCGGTGCCGAAGGCATCCGCACCGTGGTCCAGGAAGCCGTCGGCGTGAAGGCCCCCGCCACCGGCGAGGGCGTCATGGCCTACCGAGCCCTCGTCCCGGTCGAGAAGCTCAGCTGGGCGCTGGAGGACCAGCGCCTCGCCATCTGGTTCGGGCCGCAGCGCACCTTCCTGTGCTACCTGGTCTCCTCCGGCAAGATCATGAACGTGGTCGGCTACGTCCCCAGCGACCGCGACGCGGCCGAATCCTGGTCCGCACCCGCCGAACTCGACGACCTGCGCGCCGAATTCGCGGGCTGGGAACCCCGCGTCCAGGAGACGATCAATGCGGCCGAATCCACCTTCAAGTGGGGAATCTTCGACCGGCCTCCCCTTCCCACCTGGTCCACGAGATCCATCACGCTGCTCGGCGACGCCGCTCACGCGATGGTCCCGCACCTGGGCCAGGGCGCGAACCAGGCCATGGAGGACGCCTTCGCGCTGGCGACCATCCTGGAAGGTGCGGACAAGGGCTCGCTCGCGCGACTTCTCAAGAGCTACGAGAGCGTGCGCATCGAGCGCACCTCACTCGTGCAGCGCGTCTCCCGGGAGGCCGGCCACCTCTACCGCGACTTCTCCAACGACGATTTGACGAAGAAGGCCGAGGCGATCTCGGACCTCATCGCCGCCAACCACATCGCGGGCTACGACGCGATCGCGGAGGCGAAGCGAGCCCTCGCCCAGCAGTAGGCGCTGGCAAGGCGGGACCCGGCGTGACCGGGCAGCAGTGAGCGGGCCTGGGGACTGGTAGGCCAGCCTGAGGCGTACGGGTCCCCGCGGCCCACGCCGACCGAGGCCCCTCACAGTTCGGACCGAGGACGTCCAGGCCGGCCGGCGCGGGCCGACCTGGACGTCATGATCAGACGAGGTCGAACCGGTCGAGGTTCATCACCTTGTTCCACGCCGCGACGAAGTCGTTCACGAACTTCTCCTTCGCGTCATCGCTCGCGTAGACCTCCGCGAGCGCGCGCAGCTCGGAGTTCGACCCGAAGAGGAGGTCGGCACGGCTGCCGGTCCACTTGACCTCGCCCGTGACGGCGTCGCGGCCCTCGAACGTGTGCGCGTCCTCGGACGTCGCCTTCCACGTCGTGCCCAGGTCGAGCAGGTTGACGAAGAAGTCGTTGGTCAGGGACCCGGGGGTCGTGGTGAAGACGCCGAGCGGGGACTGCTGGTAGTTCGCGTCCAGGACGCGGAGGCCACCGACGAGGGCTGTCAGCTCGGGGGCGCTCAGGGTCAGCAGGTTCGCCCGGTCGATCAGCAGGTACTCGGCCGGCAGTCGGTTGCCCTTCCCGAGGTAGTTGCGGAACCCGTCGGCGGTCGGCTCGAGCGCGGCGAACGACTCCATGTCGGTCTGCTCCTGCGACGCGTCCACGCGCCCCGGCGTGAAGGGGACCTCGACGTCGAAGCCGGCGTCCTTGGCGGCCTGCTCGACGGCCGCACCACCGGCGAGCACGATCAAGTCGGCGAGCGAGACCTGCTTGCCGCCGGTCTGGGCGGCGTTGAAGGTCTCCTGGATGCCCTCCAGGGTGCGCAGCACCGTCGCCAGCTGGTCGGGGTTGTTGACCTCCCACCCGCTCTGCGGCTGGAGGCGGATGCGCGCACCGTTGGCGCCGCCGCGCTTGTCACTGCCACGGAAGGAGGAGGCCGACGCCCACGCGGTGGACACCAGCTGGGACACCGACAGGTCCGAGGCGAGGATCCGGCCCTTGAGGGAGGCGACGTCCTGGGCGTCGATGAGCTCGTGCGTCCTCTCGGGGAGGGGGTCCTGCCACAGCAGCGTCTCGGCCGGAACCTCCGGGCCGAGGTAGCGCACGACCGGGCCCATGTCGCGGTGGGTCAGCTTGAACCACGCCCGGGCGAAGGCGTCCGCGAACTCGTCGGGGTTCTCGAGGAAGCGTCGCGAGATCTGCTCGTAGGCCGGGTCGAACCGGAGCGAGAGGTCGGTCGTCAGCATCGTCGGGGCGTGGCTCTTCGACGGGTCGTGGGCGTCGGGGACGGTGCCTGCCCCGGCGCCGTCCTTCGGCCTCCACTGGTGCGCGCCGGCGGGGCTCTTGAACAGCTCCCACTCGTAGCCGAACAGGATCTCGAAGAAGCTGTTGTCCCAGGTCACCGGGGTGTTCGTCCACGTACCCTCGAGGCCGCTGGTGATCGTGTCGCCGCCCTTGCCGGTGCCGAAGGAGTTCCTCCAGCCGAGGCCCTGCTCCTCGAGCGAGGCGGCCTCGGGGTCGGGGCCGACGTGATCCGCCGGGCCCGCGCCGTGGGTCTTGCCGAAGGTGTGGCCGCCCGCGATCAGGGCGACCGTCTCCTCGTCGTTCATCGCCATCCGACGGAACGTCTCACGGATGTCGCGGGCAGCGGCGAGCGGGTCCGGGTTGCCGTTGGGGCCCTCCGGGTTGACGTAGATGAGGCCCATCTGGACCGCGCCGAGGGGGTTCTCCAGCTCCCGGTCGCCGGTGTAGCGCTCGTCGCCGAGCCAGGTGGTCTCGGGACCCCAGTAGACGTCCTCGTCGGGCTCCCAGACGTCCGCACGACCGCCGCCGAAGCCGAAGGTCTTGAAGCCCATCGACTCCAGGGCGACGTTGCCGGCGAGGATCATGAGGTCGGCCCACGAGAGGCTCTGGCCGTACTTCTTCTTGACCGGCCACAGCAGACGGCGAGCCTTGTCCAGGTTCCCGTTGTCCGGCCAGCTGTTGAGGGGGGCGAAGCGCTGCTGGCCGGCCCCGCCGCCGCCGCGGCCGTCACTGATCCGGTAGGTGCCCGCGCTGTGCCACGCCATCCGGATCATGAACGGGCCGTAGTGCCCGAAGTCCGCGGGCCACCAGTCCTGCGAGGTCGTCAGCACCTCCGCGATGTCCCGCTTCACTGCCGGGAGGTCGAGGGTCTTGAACGCCTCGGCGTAGTCGAACTCCTCGCCGAGGGGGTTGGCCACGGCGGGGTTCTTGGCGAGGATCTTCAGGTTGAGCCGATCCGGCCACCACTGGCGGTTTCCGCCGCCCTGAGTCGGGTGCGGGGCGCGCCCGTGCGCGACCGGGCAGCCACCTCCGCCCTCCGTTTTTGCGTCTGTGACGATTGCATCATGGTTCTCAGACATGGGAATCCTTCCGGACCAGGCGGATCACGGTGCTCAGGAACTGCGGGCAGTGGAACAGTCGGGGGACAGGCCCCAGTAGTTGACCTCGGTCTCGTCGCTCGAGAAGCCGTGGTCGTCGGACGGGGTCAGGCAGGGGGCCTCGCCGACCTCGCAGTCGACGTCGGCGACACCGCACGACCGGCACACGACGGGGTGGTGGTTGTCCCCGACGCGCCCCTCGAACCGGGCCGGGCTGCCGACCGGTTCTCTGCGGCGTACGCCCCGCCGCGGTGAGCGCGTGGAGGGACTCACCCACGACGTACAGGGAGATATGGGCCACGGGATGGCACACCGCGGAGACGATTGCCTCGACGTCGAGGTGACCACCGTCCCGGACGTCTCGAGCAGCGCGCCGCGGACGGCCGTCACCCCGCAGGTCGGCACCGCGCAGCTCCTCGGCGATGTCCCGTCACGTCTCCGTCTCCTGCCGTACTGGAGTCTTCCTGCCCCTTGGCGATAGCCGGAACCGATCCTACGATGGACAGGATCTAAGTCAAGAAGCGCGTCAAGCCTGCATCCCTTCGGGACTTTGACGCCCACGGGTAAACTTCGTGTATCCCGACCAACCTGAATAGGTGCGCCGATATGAGTGACCTGCTGGAGCGACTGCGTGGGCGTGGCTGGCGGATGACCTCCCAGCGGCGTGTCGTTGCGGAGGTCCTCGACGGCGACCACGTGCATCTCACGGCCGACGAGGTGCACGCCCGCGCGGCACAGCGGCTGCCCGAGATCTCCCGGGCGACCGTCTACAACGCCCTGGGTGAGCTGGTCTCCCTCGGTGAGGTCATAGAGGTCTCCACCGACGGCCGCGCCAAGCGCTACGACCCCAACGCACACCACCCGCACCAGCACCTGGTGTGCTCCGACTGCGGCACCATCCGCGATGTCCACCCGACCGGCAATCCGCTGGCCGACCTCCCGGCGGAGGGACGGTTCGGTTTCACGGTGTCCGAGGTCGAGGTCACCTACCGCGGGCTGTGCCCATCCTGCGCGTAGGGAATGTTTGCCCTGGAACGCCCCAGGCCGCGTCGGCCGATGGACCCACCTGCTCCCACAAGCTGGTCTGCGGGCTTCCAGGTGTGCCTTCCGGGGTGTTGACGGGCTGTCATGGGGATTTCGCCGTCCTCGTCCTCGCCGGCGTCAGCCGGCGACCGAACGGCCCGGTGTCGCGGGGGCCGGCGGTGCCCCAGCCCGCCGGCGTGCGCCCGAGGGTGACGGTCCGACTGCTTGACTGATCACGTACGACCACTCCAGGCGCGGGCGCGGGCTGCGACTCGGATGGCGGACAGCACATGTGCATGCGCCCGCCAGTGGCGATCGAGGCGATCCGATCCCTAGGGGACGCGCAATGCCTGGCGCCAGTAATCGGTGACGGTGTGGCGCAGCCGTGCGGTGTCGACGGTATGTGGGTCGAGGAGGCGCTGCAGTCCGATCCCGCGCAGCTGTCCGACGACCGCGATGGCGACGTCGCCGGGGTCGGCGTCCGGACGCACGTCGCCGTCGGCGATTCCGGCGGCGACGTCGGAGCGCAGGTCGGAGCGGAATGTCTCGTCGCGCTCGCGGAAGATCGGGGCCAGTTCGGACGCGGTGGCCGCTTCGGCCCACAGCAGCAGGAAGGCCCGGTTCATCATTCCGACGTCCCCGAGGGCGCCGACGTAGCCGTCGATGAGTCGCAGCAGCCGGTCCAGTCCGGGCGGGAGGTCTGCGAGCCCGGGCACGAAGCCGGTTTGCGTCGCGCGGGCCAGTCGCTCGAGGAGGGCCTGCTTGGACCCGAAGTGATGGGTGACGATCCCGCGGCTGTAACCCGCTTGTTCGCCGACCCGCGCCAGCGTCAGGGACCGCACCCCGTGTTGGACGACCAGTTCGGCAGCCGCGTTGAGCAGTGCGGCTTCGGCCCGGGCCCGGCGCTCCTGCTGGGTACGGCGAGTGGTGACCATGCAGGCACCCTAACAAGAAACTTGCGTGTTGACTGACAAGTATGTGAGGGTGACGTCTCCGAACAGGCCGGCTTGGAGGCGTGAATGATCGAGATCGATGACCGCGACCTGGATGTGCTGCTCGCAGAGGACCCGGGTGGTCCCGTGGTGATGCCGAACCTCCTGCGTTTCCGTCCGGACGGTGGCCGTGAGAGCTGGCAGCGCTACGCCGATGCGCTCGGCGTAGCGGTCAACGCGCGGTACGGGCTGCAGGGGGAGTACCCGGGCTGCGATGGGCGTGCACTGGCCGCCGAGGACGGGCAGGCCTGGGACACGGTCGTGCTGGTGCGCTACCCGAACCGGCAGGCGTTCGTGGACGTGTGTCGCGATCCCGAGTACCGCGCGGTGGCCCCCCTGCGCAGTGAGGCGCTCGTGGAAACGGTGCTGCAGCCGACCGCGCCGACCGGGGCGTGAGCGCGGTGCCGGCAGTATTCGTACATGGCAATCCCGAGACGGAGGCGGTATGGGACCCGTTGCTCGCTGAGCTCGACCGCGCCGGTTCGCCGCGTGCGGGGCTGATCTGCCTCTCGCCGCCTGGTTTCGGCGCACCCCTGCCGGCCGGGTTCGGCGCGGCTGTCGGCGAATACCGTGACTGGCTGATCGGCGCATTGGAGGACTTCGGGGAACCTGTCGACCTGGTCGGCCACGACTGGGGCGGCGCCCACGTTCTGAATGTCGCCATCAGCCGCCCAGAGCTGCTGAGCAGCTGGGCGAGCGACGTCGTCGGGCTGTTCGACCGCGACTACGTCTGGCATGAGCTCGCCCAACGGTGGCAGACCCCTGGAGAGGGAGAAGCCGACGTCGCCGAGCGGTTCGGTGCAGCCGTCGACACGCGCACCGCGTCGCTCGTCGAGCGCGGCATGAGCGAGCCGGTGGCCGAGCAGATCGCCGCGGCGCAGGACGAGACGATGGGCCGGGCCGTGCTCGCGCTCTACCGCTCCGCCGCGCAGCCGGTGATGGCCGAGCTCGGCCGGGACCTGGAGCATGCGGCGCAGCGGCCCGGCTTGGCGCTCCTTGCCACCGAGGACCATATGGTCGGCACCGACCGGCAACGTCGGCGGGCGGCCCGTCGCGCAGGCGCCCGCGTCGAGACCCTGGACGGACTCGGCCACTGGTGGATGACCCAGGACCCGGCGCGTGGAGCCCGTGCCCTGACCACGTTCTGGGCGCAGGGTTGATGGACCGGAGGCGGGTGCCGTTGACGAACGGCGAACCAACGGACCCCTAGCGCGTCGAGTACCGGGCGGTGCTCGACGCCTGGGACCGGGTCGGTGTGCCGCTCACGTGAGGGCTAAAAAAATGCGGATCACGGGCAGTGCCGGAGTTGGTGGGGGGCCGGACAGCCGACTTGCCTGCCGCGGTCAGCCGTTCCAGGACAGCGGTCAGCACGGGGTCGTTCTCGACGCCCGCCCGGACTGCCGCGAAGACATGGCGGGTGGGCGGTTGTCCTTCGGGAGCGCGTAGTACCAGGGCAGGGCGGTGCAGCGGCTGGACCGGACGCGGTACGAGAGCCACGCCTGCCCCTGCCTCGACGAGAGCTGCGAGCGACTGCCAGTCGTTCACCGCGTGGCGGACCTCGGGCGTGAAGCCGCCGGCCGCGCAGACGGAGCGGGTCACCGCGCCGCAGCAGTTGCGCACGTCCCCGACGATCCACGGCTCGGAGGCAAGTTCCCGTAGGGGGACCCGGCCGGCACACGTCCTCTCCTGGTATGTGAAGGCCCTGGGGGCCGTTCTGTCTCAATCGTGCGATCTTCAGGACACGTTGGTTCGTCGAGGATCAAACATGCTGTTCAGGGCCTGCGGGGCCGGTGGGGAGGCAGGGGCCGGGGGATGGGGCGGGGCACTGATGGTGGCGGGCCGGAGGCGGATCACGGCGTCGAGCCCGCCGCCGGGGGCGGACTCCAGGGTGATGTGGCCACCGCTGGCGCGGGTGAGTTGTTCGACGATGGGCAGGCCGAGGCCGGTGCCGTCGTGGTGGGTGTCGGAGGCGCGCCAGAAGCGGTCGAAGGCGCGTCGGCGTTCGGCTTCGCTCATGCCGGGGCCTTGGTCGATGACGTGGAGTTCGACGGCTTGGTGCGTGACGGTGGTTGCGAGGGTGATGGTGGTGGCGGGGGGCGAGTGGCGAAGGGCGTTGGCGAGCAGGTTGTCGATGATCTGTTCCAGGGCTCCGGGGATGGCCCAGACCTGGCCGACAGGGCGGCCGGTGACGGCGATGCGGATGTGCTGTTCGGCGGCGAACGGCTCCCAGGTCGCGGCGCGGTCGGCGACCATGGCGTCGAGGTCGGCCGGTTCAGGGGTGAGGGCGCTGTTCTCGAGGCGGGCCAGGGAGAGCAGTCCTTGGATCATGCGGCCGAGTCGTTCGGTCTCATCGATGGCTTCGTCGAGGCTGTCGTGGGCGGAGGGGTCGAGGTAGGGCTCGAAGTTCTCCAGGCGTATCCGCAGGGCGGTCAGTGGGGTTTTGAGCTGGTGGGAGGCTTCGGCGGCGAAGGCGCGCTGGGCTTTGAGGAGGTGCTGCAGGCGGGTGGCGGTCTGGGTGAAGGAGGCGGCCAGGTGGCGCAGTTCGGGCGGCCCGACGTCGGTGGCGGGCGGGGTGGTGAGGGTGCCGTCGGCGAGTTGGGCGGTGGCGCGTTCGAGGGCGTGGACGGGGCGGACGATCCAGCGGGCCAGCGCCGAGGCGATCAGGGCCACGGCGGCCAGGACGCCCAGGCCGGTGGCGGCGAGGGTGAGCCAGATGTCGCGGACGCGGCCGTCGAGCACGGTGGTGGGCTGGCTGAGCCGCAGCGCGCCGCGGATGGTGGCGCCGGAGGAGCCGGGCATGGTGGCGTACCGGGTCTCGGTGCCGGTGGCCGCGTCGCGGGCGGCGCCCACGGTGGGCCGGTTGCGCAGGGCGGCGGCGATGTCCGGCTGGGCTGACAGGTCCGCGCCGGTGGGGCCGGCGGTGTCGGTCAGGATGGTGCCGGTCTTGTCGACGATGACGACGCGGGCACCGGTCTCCCTGGCGTAGTCGCCTGCCAGCCGGGGCAGTTCGGCACGCTCGCCTTCCTCGATGCGCTCCTCGGCGAGCTCAGCCAGCATCCCGGCGTCGCGCTCGAGGCTGTTGGAGAAGCGGGATAGTTCGCCGCGGGCGTAGACGAGACCGAAAGGGATCTCCAGGCCCAGGAGGACCAGCAGTACCAGGCCGAGATAGCTGGCCAGCAGCCGCCGGATCACCGGTCATCCAGCCCATACCCGGGCGCGGCGCCCGCCGCGGGGCCGGAGGCGTCGGGGACGCGCAGGCGGAAGCCGACCCGGCGGATGGTCTCGATCCACGCCGCGTCGCCCAACTTGCGCCGTAGCGCAGCCACGTGCACATCCAGCGTCTTGGTGGGGCCGAAGAAGTGCGGATCCCAGACCTGGTCCACGATCTGCTGGCGCGAGTAGACAGCACCGGGGTCCTGAGCGAGGTAGGCGAGCAGGTCGAACTCCTTCGGCGCCAACGCGACGGCGCGATCGGCGAGATGCACCTGCCGAGTACGGCGGTCGATGCCCAGCGGCCCCACCTGCTGCACGCCGTCCGCGGTCGGCGGGCCGCCGATGGCTGGGGCCACTGCTCTGGGCTGCCCGGCGATTCCGGTGCCACCCATGCCGGTCGCTGCGGCGGGCCGGGCGCGGCGGGTCACTGCCCGGATGCGGGCCACCAGTTCGCGTACGCCGAACGGTTTGGCCATGTAGTCGTCCGCGCCGAGCTCCAGGCCGAGGACGCGGTCGATCTCCTCACCCCTCGCGGTGATCATGATGATGGGTACGTCGGAACGCTGCCGCAACACGCGGCAGACGTCGATGCCGTCCATGTCGGGCAGTCCCAGATCGAGCAGCACCATCTCCGGCTCGGCCGCCGCCAGCGCGGCGGCCCCGGTCCGGGCCCGCTCCACGGTGAACCCGTACCGGCCAAGGCCCTCGGCCAGCGGACCGGCGATGCGTTCGTCGTCCTCAATGAGCAACACCTGCATCGCGCCAGACTCACACAGTTCACCCGTCACACGTGCCGTGGTCACACAAACCGCCGTGCCCTCCGGGGCGCACCCTGCCGCCCCAATCGGGTGACCGGCGTACCGCAGGGGCGGGGCGCCGGACCGCCCCTGCGGCGCCGCGGGTCAGCTGCCGTCCTCGTCGCCGTCCTCGTTCTTGGTCTTGACGACCTTGTACGTCTTCGGGTCGAGGTAGACCTCGATCTCACTGCCGTCCGACTTCTTGATCTCCACCGCGTAGGTCCCGGGGTTCTCCTCGTCCTCCTCGGACTTGATCACCGTGCCCGGGAACGCCTTCAGCGCCGCCGCCTCGGCCTTCTGCTTCGCCTCGCCGGTCAGCGGCGTCTCCACCGCATCGCCGCCTTCCGCCTCCGCGGACCCGTCCCCGGCGGCAGCGCCGTGCGACGCCTGCGCGTTGCCGCCGTCGGAGGCGGTGTCACCGGAGTCGGATCCGCCGCAGGCCACCAGGCCGAAGAGCAGAAGGCCGGTGGACAGGGCAGTCAGGGCGCGGGTCTTCACGTTCATAACAACTCCGTCGATCGGGGACACCCTTGGCCCGAGACGCATCCGGTGAGCGGTCCGCGACCCGGGCCTGGGAAACGTCAACGACCCTAGAAACAGGCCGGCTAAGGGCCGGCCAGCGCACGGCCAGCAAACCGCCAGGAAGCGGATAACTCTTCTCCCGCGCCGGACGCCGCGCCAGGGCCTGTCCGGCGGGTCGTGTGACTGCCGTACGTTCTGATCCTTCCGGCGGCGTGGGGCGCGGTGATGCGCCGAACGAGGAATGGGCCGGGCTGGGGCCGCACGTGCCGAGCGGTACGGGGGAGCCGTCCCCACCCCAGCACCGACGACAAGGGCTTCAGGTGGCCAGGTCCGCTTCCCTCCGCGCCCGGGCACGGTCGAAGGACCACGCGCCCAGACCCACCAGCACGGCCGCCCCGAGTCCATACAGTGGCAGCCACCGGGTCGTGGTGTGTGCGAGGCAGTCGGCAACGGCGTCATGGCTCTGGCTGTCCTGGGCGTAGGCCAGGGCGGCACTGTCGCGACCGGCGAGGTTCGCCAGCGAGGACTCCGTGCGGAGGCGCTCGTACTTGCCCAGCTCCCGACAGTCGCTGCGGGTGCCTGGCATGGGAAAGAGCCACGCCGAGCGCTGCAGCACCGGTGCCAGCGCGATCGCGACGCACAGGCCCACCACCATCGAGTATGCGACCAGATTCTGCACGTACGCAGAGCGGAGGCCGGGCATCCATGGCGGCAGGCGATAGAAGGAGAAGATCACCGCGAGAAGCGTCACTCCGATGTATGCAGCGAACCATTCCCAGGAGCCCTGCGCGAGTGCGAACGTCAGCACGGCGGCGAGCCCGACGCCAATGACCCCTGCCTGGGCAGGGGGGCCATGGACGCCTGTGCCGACCGATGTGGGTTTCCGGGCCTCTTGAGCGTCAAGGTCGTCCACGGTCTCTCCTCCCTCGTCCGAGGCCACCTGGGTCCGCGCGTATCGCCCCTTCGGCCTGCCACGATGACGGACCGGCCCGGGAGCCGCCCGGTTGGCGGTCTTCCGTGGGGGGCCGGCTCCGTGGCTTCCTTCCGGTCAGCTCTCCGGCAGAATGAACGTGTGCGGGTCGGCGGCCTGCTCGTATGTCTCCGGTCGTGCCTGGAACTTGCCGAGGTCACCCGCCATCGAGGCGGGTCGGCGATGGGACGGCAAGACCGTGGGAGGCTCCACCCGGAACCCTCGGGTGGAGCCTCGCTTCGCCTGCTGCCAACGCCGCTGCTGCGGCAGCGGGGCGGGCGTGCAGCGCGCTACGCACCGGCCTTCTTGAGGAAACTCAGGCTGGGCATGAAGAAGTACTCGCCGCCCTTCATCATGACCGGCTGCTTCAGAGTGGCCTTGATCCGCTCATCCTCGCCGTGCTTCTTCGGCCATTCCTGTTCTGCCGCCTCCCCCTGGCCGACGACCGGGTCGAGTCCGGTGTCCATACCTGTCGGCGTCGGTTTCACCTCGGGACGCAAGAATTTGGGATCGTTGCACCAGGACTTCTGCATGAACTCGAACTGGCTCTGGATGCTGCTCTGCGCACACAGGAACAGCAGGCCGACCTTTCCGCCCCTTTCGAAGCTGATGGCCCGGCGGATGATGCGGGCGTCTCGTTCACGCGGGCTGCCGGTTTCGTTACGAGGGTTGGTCTTGCGGATGTGCGCCTGGAACGGACACTTGTCGCCGTTCGGATCCGTCTCGTAGTCGAAGTTGTTGGGGATTTCCTCGCCGCCCCCGTTCTCCGAGGCGAACTTCACCACCGGGGCACCGTCGCGGAAACGTCCCACCATGTAGGCGCCGGCCAGCTCCTTGTCGGCCTCGTTGGCCGCTTCCCGGCCGTCGGCCTGGGCGATCGCGGTGGCCAGGACGAACCTGTCGTGGTTGAACTGTGCGACGTTCTGTTCGAGCTTGCGGTAGACGAAGTACGAGCCGTATCCGGTCTCCTTGTCCCCGCCCGGGTCCTTGACGAGGACGAGCCCCAGCGGGGCTGAGGGGTCGTACCGGATCCCGCCCACGGGCTTCACCTTCTCGACGTCCGCGGCGTAGAACAAGGGGTTGCTGACCCCGTCGACGAATCCGAAGTGTTCCCTGACCGGGCCGTTCTCTCCGTAGCGCAGAACGGTTCCGATCTCTCTGTGCGCGATCTTTCCGCCGCTCTTCCCGACCTCGTTGCCGATCCGCTCGGCCTCCTCCGCGACCTTGCCCGGGCTGTCGTCCGCGACGATGACGAGGGCGTGCATGTCCTGCTGGAACTCGGCCTCCCACTGGTCGTGCCCGGCGGGTGCCGTTACCGGAGGATCGCCGAGCCTGCTGATCGTCTCCTCGTTCTGCGCGCCGCGCACGAACGCCGCGTCCTGCGGAATCTGCCCCGCGGGCATGCCCAGCTTGTCGTACCCCTTCTTGGACAGCAGCACGTTGATGAAGATGCCACTCGCCTGCTGGGCAAGTTGTGCCTCGCGCCAGGCGGCCGGATTGGGCTGCTTCTCCGCTTCGGCGAAGATCTTGCGCCGTTGCAGCGAGTCGTTCCACTGCTTCGAGGCCGAGGTCACACGGCCCGCCATTGAGACGAGCCACTTCTTGGCCTTGGCCGGGTCGGTGAACTGGACGAACAGGTGCTGGCTGTGGTCGCGGCCATGGCTCTTGAGGATATTGCCCTGGATGTCCTTCAGGTACTTGTCGAGGTCGGACGGGAGGTCGGCGAAGGGGGCCTTCGGACCGATGGGCGAGGTGTTTGCGAGGTCGAGCGGCATGGCGTCCTACTCCGTTCGCGAGAGAACAGGGGGCATGGGCACAGCGGGCACTGATCTGTTCCCATGAGGCTCGCGACGGCTAACGGGGCAGGTGTGCGATTACTCCGGGCGCCCGGGGCAACCCCACGCATGGCCTTTGTCGCTTGACAGGATGGCGCTCTTGGGAAGCGGGCCGCTCCCCGTAGCCCGTCGGCATTGCCCGGCCGGATGAGCCGACGAGGGCGGGCGTCGCCGTGGAGGGAGGGCGTGCCCGCCCCGACGGCCGCGTCGAAGTGGCGCGCACCAACGCACCGCGGGTTCCGTCGGGGCCCAGTCACGAAGTCGATGAGACAGCCGCGACGCGGCGTATCCGGCGAACGAGAAACAGGGTTCGTGCCTCCGAGGAGGTGGCCGCGATTGGTTGGATGGGCGGCTTCGTCTCGTGGCGTAGTCGGGTTCAGGGGGCCACGGCGGGCGGACAGCTTCTGACCGGTCGCGCCGCCCAAGGTGGCCGTGCGGTCTGCCCACCACCGGTGCACCGCCGCGTCCACGCCAACAGCGACAGCTCCCGGGAGATCCCGGCGCCTGGCACGCGACTACGGCACAAAGTGCGCGCCGGCTGGCCGTGGTCCGGTCGGCCGACGTGCCGCCCTGGCGGCCTATGGGCCGAGGTAGGCGCTTGGCGAGAGCCACGTCGGACGGGGCAGGCCGAAGTGCTCCTCGAGCATCAGCTCGGCCTGGGTGAGTGCGCCGTAGACCCAGCCCTGACCGGTCGACCACGCCGATCCGCAGACGTACAGGTTGGCGTCGGGGAACGGGTGGCGCATCCGCGGCATGATCTCCCAACTCTTCGCCCCCACCTGCCAGAAGTGGTAGGCCGCTCCGTACGGGTCCTGCACCCAATCCTGGAAGTAGGCCGCCGTCGGGTCGGGGATGCGGGCGTCGGCGCCGTGCAGCTCGCGCAGCTGGCGCTGCGCCTCGTCGACCAGCGTCCCTGGCGCCGCCGCGTCCATCGGCCGCGGCGGCCGGGTCACCGCCACCGGGGCAAGGCGGTTTGGCCGCGTCAGCAGCTCGTTCCAGAACTCCACGTTGATCGGCATCGCGCACCGTGCTGAGCCGGTGCGAGATGAGCAGGCTGGTCCTCCCCTCGCGGTGCGACCGCAGCGAGGCGTGGATCTCGTGTTCGGCCTCGGCGTCCAGGCCGGCGGACGGCTCGTCGAGGATCATCAGGTCGCGCCCGTCCCGGAGAGCCGCCGCGCGGTGGCTTGCAGATCCGGCTCGGTCGCCATCCTCGCCGACGGCCGCGCGCCCACTACATGAGCAGAGATGTCTACGGCTCCGACTGGTTCGCGGCTGCCGCCCTGGTCGAGACCGCGGCGCTCCTGCCCCTCGAGCGGCACAACGATCTGTTCGCCTGGTCCATGGCAGAAGTGTTCCTGTCGGGAGCAGCCCTGTCGTTTCGACAAAGCCGTCTACCGGCGCCACGGCATCGTCGAACGCCGCTTCCACCACCTCGTACAAAGGAGGGCGTGCGTCATGGGCCGACCGTACGTCAGTACGCGCCGAACGACCAGAAGACGCCCACCTCGTCGTCGGTCACCGCGATCAGGCCCAGGTCCTCGAACAGGTCGAGGCCGTTGAGGTATTCGGAGGTGACGAAGAGATGGGAGCGGGTGCCCTGGAGGCCCGGCGCGAGGAAGTCCGGGGCCGGGTCGGAGGCGGCGGCCGTCGCGTTGGTCCAGTAGCTCGCGGTGGGTCCGTACCGGTCGAGGAGGATTCGGGCGTCCGCCAGGACGGCGTCCCGGTCCGGGCGGGAGCGGACGGGGGCGGGTTCCGACTGCCATTGCTCGGTCATGACGGCGAGCGCGGTGACCGCCGACTCCGCCTCCACGGGGTACAGGCGGTCGGGGAACTGCGATGCGGCCGGCGGGGCGAAGGGGTACGCGGGCACCGTGTCGCGGGCGGTGTTGGTACGGTCCCAGTCCAGTCGGACCGAGCCGCGGGGGTCGCGGACCGCGCGGTGCAGCACGGCGAGGACGTCGTGCGCCCAGTCCTCGTGCCGGCGGGGGCCCGTGGCCGCGAAGGTGTAGGCGTCGTCGAGCAGCCGCAGGGCCGCCGCGTTCCAGGGACAGCTGCGGCTGCGGAATTCCGTCAACAGGCTGCCGACGCGGCGGGCGAAGACGTCCTTCGGCTCGCGGGGGATGCTCCGGAGCCGGTCGAGGACCCAGTCGACGAGCTCGCCCGCCTCGCCTGCGGCAAGCCCGTCGGGAACCTCCGGGAGCGGGAGGTCCGTTCCATCCCAGAGGGCCTCCAGGTGGGCGTCGAGCAGGTCGAGGGCGGGCCGGTCGGCAGGCAGGGACATTGCGTCACTCTACGCCGTCCCGTTCGGCTCATGCCGGACCAGGCGTGATCGGCAAGCTCTCCATGGGCGAGGGTCCTGAAGGAGCACCGAGTACCGTGCCTCAGTCGGCCCGCGACGAAGGCAGGGTGCAGTCGAAACTCATGAACGTCCCGTCCCGGCCCTCGGGGCCTCGTGCCTCCCGAACCTGTGTCGAAGTGCTGTCCGCTCTCAGGACGAAGCCATCCCCGCGCACGTGGGGATGACCCGGCAGTGCAGACCTGCCGCCCGCAAGCGGCCGGTCGTTGCGCCCGGCCGGGCGGTAGTCGGACCTCTCATCAGCGTCTCCAACGGCACCCCTCGGGCCCGGTGACCCCACCTCCCAGGTCATCGCTCAACAGGGACACCGTCATGCCGGGCCCGGAGGTCAGCGGCCTCTTGCAGGACCGCGAAGAACACAACGGGTCGCCGGGGTAAGTCAGATGCTTGGATTTCAGGTGGCACCTCACCAGCTGCGGGCTCAGGCTGCGAGCGGTTGCACAGCCGGACGCTCATAGCGGCTGGGGAAGGGGAAGTACGTCTCCAGGAAGCTGTGCATCTCGCCTGTGATGCGTTCCTGCAGCTCGGCTGGGGTGTTGACGTCGTTGAGGCAGAAGAAATCGAAGCGGCGGGTGGCCAGAAGGTCGGCCATGCGGTCGGCTGCGTCGGGCTGGGCGACGTCGACGTAGCGCAGTTTGAAGGTTCCGGGCACGGCGCGGCCGGTCAGGTAAGCATGGTGATGGTGCAGCGAGGCGCCCATGGCGATATCGGTGGTGGCGCGGAAACGGGAGCGACTGGTGCGCTCGACGTCCTCGGCAAACAGCTCCTCGATGTCCCTCATGACGGCCCGGATCTGCGGGTGCGGGGTATGCATGAACTTGTTGACGGTGAACCGGCCGTGTGCGTCCAGAAGGAGGCGGCGTACGTTCTTGCCGGCCGCGTTGGGTGCGGGCTCGTCCGGGTGCGGGGCCCCGAGCCCCAACTGGAACGGTGAGAAGGGCAGCTTGGCGACGCCGTTGCCGTGGAAGAAGTGGCCGGCGGTGATGGGACGGCCGAGGAAGACATCGTCGTTGAAGTAGAGGTAGTGCTCGGAAAGGCCGTCGATGTGGTGGAGTTGGGTGCCGATGGCATGGGAGTTGAAGACCGGTAAGGCGGAGGGGTCGCTGAAGATGTCCTTGTGGTCGATGACCTCGATGCCCGCGGCGCTGGTGTCGAGCCAGTCGGGGCTCTGGCGGTCGGTCACGATGTAGACGTTGCGGACGAATGGAGCGTACATCTGCAGTGAGCGCAGGGAGTATTTGAGTTCGTCGTGGCTGGTGTAGCGGGAGGCACTGGTCTCGCGAGCATGGATACGGGGCGACTGGCCGCCGCTTCGGCAGGCCTCGCGTTGGGCGGTGAGGACGGGATCGCTTCCGTCGACCCAGGTGTAGACGACATCGATCGGGAAGTCGACGGTGTCGATGCGGGGCTGGAGAAAGTCGGCCCAGGTGGGGTGCGCGCGGCCGGATATCGTCCGGGTGGCCGGTATAAGGGCCTCGGCGGGCAGGATGTCGGAGACGGCGTTGGGGCGGGGAGCGACCAGGGCTCCGGAGAGCATGGCCGGCGGGGCCTGGGTGCGCAGCGTGGTGATCAGCTCGGCGGCGCGATCGTTGCCGGTGTCGCTGTCGGCGAGAAGCCGGTCTCCCGCGCGCCAGAACTCCACGTCGCAGCCCTGGGAGAGGTCGGCGAGCACCTGGCCTGCGGGGCCGAGCAGGATCTCGCCGAAGCGGATGGTGTCCTGTTGTTTGAGGGTGGTGGGCAGGGCACCGTCCGCGTATAGCGCGGCCTTGGCCGGCCATGCTTCCTTGCCCGGCTTCATCGCGTACAACGCCGTGGACGCATACAGCTCGCGCAGTGCCTCCAGCATTGCCTTGCGGTCCTGCAGGCGAACGCCGACCACGTGCCGGAGTGGTGAGCGGCCGGGGACCAGGAAGTACTCGACGTCTGCGTGCTGCAGGGCATCGGCGACCAGCGTCAGGTTCCGGGCTGCTGCGTCGGCGGCCGTGAACGGCCCCACCCGCCGGCCGAAGAAGGGCTGCCCGCCGACGGTCACCTGGGCCAGGTCTGCGTCGCCCTTCAGCAGTGCCTTGCGACGGGCGGCAATCTTCTCGGCTCTCTCGAGCTCGGCCTTCCGTCGCTCCCGCTCGGCCGCCTCCGTCGCTGCTTGACGGGGCAGCTCCTGCCGTTGGCGCTGGCGCCGTTCGCGGACATGGGCGGGAAGCAGGCGTTCTCCTGCGGTCTTCAGGCGCGAGGGCATGGCGGTGTCTCCGATTCTTTCTCTAGCGCATCCCTGCGCCGGGCTGAGTCTGTGAGCGCCGGTGGAACGGCGACAGAGGATGGAACGAAGTGGAGTGTGAGGCCTTCAGCGGCACATCGGCCGGATACGGTCTCGATCCACGCAGCACAATGCAGCGCGTCGAACCTGCCGACCCCTGGTATGCCGACCGTCCGCGATGGCCGCGGTGTGCTGGGCCTGTTCTGCCGAGCGGTTCGCCGCTTGTGCGTCCTTACGGGCGGCTGCGACGGCGCTTCGGCCTTCTTGGCCGGCTCGGCCGCCTGTCACCCCATGACGGCCACCCGGTGCCGGGACCGTATCGCGCCCGTCATCCGCTGGCCTTCTGCGCGGCCTGGCCGCACCCGGCCCCACGGCTGCGGAGCCGGGTGCGGGCCGGGTGGGCGGCCGTGCCCTGAGCGACGCACACCGACGAGTTACCTTGAAGCCGCGATCACCCGAATCTCTTGTAGAGATCTCTGTCCCTCCATGTGTCGTAAAAGGCGTCGAGCATGGCCTCGTCATGACGACGCTCACTGACATCGCCCGTCGGATTCGCGAGCCGCCGCTCGATCTCCTCTTTGACCGGTGACCAGCGGAGCTCATGCATCACGAAGGAGACCAGCTCGACGACTCCCTCGTCCAATGTGTCCATCAAGGACACGATTTCCGTCTCGAACTGTGCCTTCAGATGGAGATTGTCCCGAACAATCCGGAGCGTGGTCTCCAGCGCGGTTTCCAGCGACTCGACTCCGCACGAGGAATCCGCGATACGCAGCACCTCGTGGACGCACCGACGGAAATCCTGGACAGCATCAGGGGCATTCCCATGCGGCGATGTACTTGCCATCGGCTTTCATTCCGTTCCTGTTGAATGTGTCGACCGCCGCCTTCTCAGCGTACGGACCATAAGGCCGGTAGTGGCCGGACCAGGCTCGAGGCCGATCTCCTCGACCTTGCTCTCGTTGGTCCTGGGACCCTCTGCGCGCATGGCCTGGTCGGATCCCGCCGACTCCACCGCCGCTACGAAAACGCAAGGCCGATCACTTCCTCGCCTGCACCCTCATCTGCTACCGCCGACTCGCCAATTGAGACGATTTCCAAATTGCTCACGACCGCCTAACACCGATCACGTGTTGCGACGACCGTTGGAATCCGCCAGCTTCCGGCGGGGCCACAGACTGCTCTTGCATGCGCCAGGAGATGTGAGGTGAAGGTCAGGCCTCCAGGTTGCCGCCGACTATTACTCCGCACCCCACACCGCGATCTCCCCTCCGGGCATGCAGGTCACTAGCCTTCCCTTCGGCCCGACAAGCCCCCAGGCCTCGTAATCGTCATCCGGCTGGACAGTCAGTTTCATGCCGCTTTCGAACTCGATCACGAGATCCCCGGCTCTCCCCACCTCAGTCAGAGTGATCACGTTCACGAGCCAGTCGGGTGAGATGGGCGGCCACAACCTCCGGGGATTCCGGATCGAAAGACACCTGACCCTCGGCCGAGACTTGGAGAACCGCCTCCGTCTCAACGCGCAGTTCGCATTCTCCGCTGGTCAGGAGCGTGAAAGTTGCGTCGAAGCAGACCCGGGTAACTGCTTGACCTCGAAGGTTCAGGTCCATTCCTACCACCCCGCCGGAAGCGGATAGGTGCCATCAGGATTCATCGGGAATGTGCGTGGTCGCTTTCGAGCCGGGTTTTCCGTCGGGTTCGATCGGGTAGTCATTTTTCTGCGCAGTGCGATTCCCGCCAGTGAAGGAACTGATCCGGGCGGTCGGTGATGACGCCGGCGACGCCCCACGACGTCGCGGTCTGCCACTGGCTTTCGGTGTCGACCGTCCAGACGAACACCTCGACACCGGCCGCCTTGAGCTGGTCCACCGCCGCGGGACGGGCCGAGAGGCCGTTGAACTTGACCGCGTACGCGCTGAGGGAGAACTTCCGGGCGGTGGCCACGGGGTCCGAATCGAGGGTCGACCGGAGCAGCGCGACCTTGGTCCTGTGTGGGGAGGCGGCCGCATCCCGCACCACGTTCTCGTCGAAGGACTGGAGCACCGTGCGCTCGGTCATTCCGGCCTCGGAGACGAGCCTGAGGACGTGGTTGACCTCTGCGGAGGGCTGCGGTCCCTTGATCTCCAGAAGGAGCCGGGCGGACCTGCCCTTGAGCGAGGACAACGCCTGTTCCAGAGTGGGAACGCGGCCTCCGCCCTTGACCGTCAGCCGGGATATCTCCTCGGCGGTGAGTTCATCGACGCGTCCGGTCCCGTCGGTCGTCCGGTCCACGGTCGCGTCGTGCATGATGACCGGCTGACCGTCTTTCGTGAGCTGCACGTCGGTCTCGACCCAGTCCGCGCCGCGGTCAGCCGCCGCCTCGAGGGAGGCAATCGTGTTCTCCGGGGCGATCTCGGGTGCGCCGCGATGCCCGATGGCATACGTACGGGAGCAGCCGATCACGACGGCCTGGTCCCAGATACGGATGTCGTCGATGGTTCCGGCGAAGTGCTCCTGGAAGGTGCCCTGATAGAGGAGCCGTCCGATCTGGAGGCCACCCGCGGCGCGCCACGGGGTGGTGAAGTCGGCCGCTGCCTGGGGCTTGCCGTTCACCAAGAGCTGGACCTTCTTGGCCGAGGCGTCGTACACCCCGGTCAGGTGCGTCCAGACTCCGGTCTGGGCCACGTCCGTGCTCAGTGACCGGACGATCGTCGTGTCGTCGGCGTCTGCGGTGTGCCGGTTGAACACCCACCTGTCGTAGGCCTTGGAGTAGTACAGCTGGAACCCGCTGGCGCGATTGCCGGCCTGGGAGAGGAAGGTGTGGTTCCTGTCCTTGTTGTCGAGCTTGACCCATGCCGACACGGAGAATGACTTCGTCGTGTCCACCAGCGGGCCGGTCGTGGCCGCGTATGCCGAGGTTCCGTTGAGCTTCAACGCCGAACCGACCTTGCCCGCGGCACCGAGCCGGGCACCGCCTCCGGCCACCGTCGCGACCGGACCGGCGCCCATGCCTCCGCTGACGCGCGTGGCACCCGCGGCCTCATCCAACGGGAAGGAGGCCAGCTCCTGCAGGTGTGTGGGGAGCCCGCCCTCGAAGAGCGCATTCGCGTCGGCCTGCGTGGCCGCCGATTGCACGGTCCGCACGTCATCGATGACGCCGGACGCGTACTCCTTCCAGGCGCCATGCGAGCGCAGCCTGCCGATCTGCAGTCCATCAGTGGCCCGCCACGCAGTGGTCACCTGCACCGACTGCTGGAGCCGACCGTTCACGAACAACGACAGCGTCTGCTTGTCCGCGTCATAGGAGCCGGTCAGATGGGCCCACACACCCAGCTGCGCGGCATCCTTGCTCAGTGCGCGGACAAGGTCCGGACCGTCGGTGTCCGTGGAGTGCCGGTTGAACACCCACTTGTCGTAGGCCTTGGAGTAGTACAGCTGGAACGCGCTGGCGCGATCCCCGGCCTGGGAAAGGAAGGTGTGGTTCCTGTCCTTGTTGTCGAGCTTGACCCATGCCGATACCGAGAACGACTTGGTGGTGTCCACGACCGGACCGGCCGTGGCCGCGTATGCCGAGGTTCCGTTCAGCTTCAACGCGGTGCCGACCTTGCCGACAGCACCTGGCTCGGCGCCACCGGCCAACGCCGCGGTGAACTCCTGCGCCGCGCCTCCCAGCACACGCCGCGAGTCTGCACGCTCATCCAGATCGAAAGCAGCCTTTTCGGTGAGTGCGGTGGACTGGAGGGGGAAGGCCCGCCCTGCGGGCGATGCCGCGAGGAGGTCACTCGACGCGGCCGTCGGCAGGGCCGTGGCTATTGCCGTTGTCAGGATTAATGGCAGCACGAATCTGCCCTGGGGTTTCATTTCTGATCCTCGCTCATCAAGCGATCGAGCATGCGGAGAGCGGGTCTCCGGTGCTGGCGAAGACCGGGGCCCGGTCCGGCAGGACCTGCAGGACCGGGCCCCGGTAAGGAATCGATTCAGCGACTGCTAGTTTTTGACCTGGATGCCGTCGTTGAAGATCTCGTCGACTCCGACGGCCTTGGCCCAGACGCGGACGTTGTCGATGGTTCCGGCGAAGTTCTCCTGGAAGGTGGTCTGGTAGAGCAGCCGTCCGATCTGGAGGCCGCCGGTGGCCCGCCAGGGGGTGGTGAAGTCGGCCGCCGTCTGCGGCTTGCCGTTGACGAACAGCTGTACCTTTTTGGCCGACGCGTCGTACACGCCGGCCAGATGCGTCCAGACCCCGGTCTGCGCCGTCTCGGAGCTCATCGACCGCGCGATCTCCGTGTCGTCGGTGTCCGTGGTGTGCCGGTTGAACACCCACTTGTCGTAGTGCTTGGAGTAGTACAGCTGGAACCCGCTGGCCCGTGTCCCTGCCTGCGACAGGAACGTGTGATTGACGTTCTTGTTGTCCAGCTTGACCCATGCCGATACCGAGAACGACTTGGTGGTGTCGACGACCGGGCCGGCCGTGGCCGCGTATGCCGAGGTTCCGTTCAGCTTCAGCCCGGTACCGACCTTGCCGACAGCACCCGGCTCGGCGCCACCAGCCAGTGCCGCGGTGAACTCCTGCGCCGCGCCTCCCAGCACACGCCGCGACCCGGCACTCTCATCCAGACCGAAAGCCGCTTTGCCGGTGAAGGCGCTGCTGTTGAGCCATGCGGCGATGTTGTCGGTGCGGGCCGCAGTGGCGCTGCTGCCCTGTCCGGACTGGCCCAGGCATTGTGCGTGGTCAGCGAGACTCTGCACTGCTGTGATACGCCCGTTCCCGTCGAGGACCGGACCGCCGGCATCGCCCTTGCAGATCCGGCCGCCCGTCAGCCCCACGGTGGTCGCGGTGGTGCTGCTCTGGGCGACGTTGCTGTTGTGGGGGGCATCAGGCACCCAAGCTGTGCCGGTACGGCCGTATCCGGCGGCGACCAGCGCCGCTCCGTCGGTGGAGGCGTTTCCGGCGAGCGTGGCAGGAGCGATATCGGTGAGCGGAGCGGCCAACCGGGCGAGCAGCACGTCACGGTCAGCACGCGGCACCACGTAGTTGATCCTTACCGGGGCCTTGCCCGCGAAGACGGCCGTCGCCTCGCGCGCCGGCGCGCCCGCCTGCACAGGATTGGCCGGATGGTCGGAGAAGCAGCTGGCCGCGGTCAGCACCCAAGTCCTGTCGACCAGAGCACCACTACAGCCCCGGCTGCCATTCTGGCCGGGCCGGCCCACAACGACACGGCCCAGCCACGGACGGGCCGCATCGCCGGACAACACCGCCCCCGGCTTGTCCTCGCCGACACTGAGCTCCAGCACCGTGGACGCGAGGTTGGGGTCGATCCCCTCGCCCAGCGACTTCCAGTTCCCAGGCTCGAGGCCGATCTCTTCGACCTTGCTCTCGTTGGTCCTGGGATCCTCTGTGCGCACCGTGGCCGTGACGTCGTTCCGGGTATCGGACTTCGCCAGATAGCTCCGCTCGATCTCCAGAGCCAGATAGCCCACAGGCCCGGAGACCGCAAAACATACATTGCCGCCGGTACGGCTGTTGATCCGCACCAGATCACTGCCCCCGGATGCGCAGTCGGCCACTGTGATGTTCCCGTCACCGGAGATGAGCTTCAGGCCCTTCTCGGCCAACAGCTTGTCCCGGTCCGGGTAAGCGAAATCCTCTGTCAGGGAGTCCAGCTCATCACCGGGCTCAGCCCGCGCAACACCGACCATCGGCCCGGAGCCCCAAGCGCTCGCTACGACTAACGCCGCCAGCAGCACGGCCGTCGGCCGCCCGAGCGCGCTACGCCATCCCATACAAGGCCCCCCATACATGAACTCTCAACAATCAGGCATGCCGCGCATCAAAGCGCGCGAGCATGCTTGGTCGGGTGCGCGTTGCGGCAGGTCAGGCCGGTCAGCACCCAAGCTGGCCGCGCTTCGAATGAACCCTGGCGTAACCAACTCGACGTATCTTTACCTGGAGAGTACAAGTTTCACAGATGCTTCATAGTCAAGGTCAGTCACATACTGGCCGAAAGCAGCGCCTCAGGAGTGAGATCACTGGCGTTCGCGGACATGACAAACCGACGCGAAGTTGTCACCGACAACGTCAACCAGTCCAAGGGCGACCAGGACCCCGCCACCTGGTGGCCCTCCCGCACCGCCTATCGGTGCACCTACGCCCGCGCCGGGGGCCAGGAAGAGGACGTGTGCCGGCAGGTGCTGCAGATCCTTGGCGTGATCGGCGACAAGTGGAGCATCCTGGTCATCGGACAGCTCCGCGACCGCACTCTGCGCTTCGGTGAGCTTCACCGTGCCGTCACCGGCATCTCGCAGCGGATGCTCACACTGACGCTGCGGCAACTCGAACGCGACGGTCTGCTGACCCGCACCGTCCATGCCAGCGTTCCTCCCCGCGTGGAGTACACGCTGACCGAACTCGGCTCGACACTGCTGGGCGCCGCCACCGCCCTGGGCGAATGGGCTACCGCCCACCGAAAGGAAATCGGATACAACCGGCGCCGCTACGACGACGCTCATCCACCACAGCCACGGTCCTGACCTGACGGGATCCCGTCAACCGAGCCACGAGGACGGCCCGAGGGAGAGGCATTCAAAGAGTTCCCATCCCCGACTCCACCATTACACGTCCAGCAGACCGGGATCGAGGACGCCTGGATGGTCGGGCAGCAGCGGGCCGCGAAGCGGCTGGAAGGTCCTTCGATGAAGTGGAACTGCGGCTGACCGCCGCGAACAAGGGCATCTGGAAAGCCTCCGAACTCCAGCGAAGCCTTGCCGAACATGGCTTGGTGATCTCGGCCGGGAAGATGTCCGGCCTGTGGGCGGGCAGCCGGTATCCCGCATCCTTCCCCGCGTCAATGGGCCAGCGCTGGTCGCGGGCCTCCATGTGCGCGTGGGGTTCGAAGTCGGTAGCGGAGGAACAGGTACGAGTCCCGTCGCCGTGCGCTGATCAGATCCGTCCACGTCGGCCGGTTCGGCAGAAGTTCGAGCCCGGCGATCAGCCCGGGTCGGGACGTGTCGGCACGGCCGGCGAGTACCGGCGATGTCGTCAGGAACAGTTCATCCAGCAGGCCCTCACCCAGCAGGTGACCGATGAGGTGCGGCCCGCCCTCGGTGAGCACCACGGTGTGCCCCTGGGCGTGGAGAGCCGCGAGTACGTCGGCCATACGGAGGGTGGATCCTTCGTCCGCGGTGAGTATGTGGCATGTCGGTGGCAGGCGTCCGTCCAATCGGCGGGCGCCGTCCACTGTGGTGGCTATGAGGGCGCCCGACTGCAGGGCCTCGTGCTCGGTGGGCACGTCGCCGCTCGCTGTGACCACGACCAACTCCGGCCGGGTAGCGCGTCGCAGGCTGCGCCGTAGCTCGGCGAAGTCGGGTGCTGCTTGCGGACACACGTGGTCGGGTGTCCACCGGTGGCCGGGCGTGGCCCGGAGCGTGCCGGCCCCGATGAGTACAACGTCGGCACAGGCGCGCAGCAGTCCCATGACGAATCGGTCCGCCGGTTCACGTCCACTGATCGCCGAGCCGGAGGAGGGGTATTCGGGGCCGAGGGCGACCACTCCGTCGATGGAGGTGACGAAGTTGGCGTACACGCACGGCGGGGTGAACCCCAGATCGCCGCCGTAGGCCGTAGCGAGCTCCGGGGGCAGGCCGAAGCGGGGCTGCCCCGCCTCCTCGTGCAGCAGTTCCAGGGGCTGCAAGGAGCCTGACGGTGTTCCGCCGGCGGGATACGCGGCGCCATCCTCAGCCATGTCCGGCCAGACCCCGCTGGCCACACAGGGTGAAGAATTCGGCACGCAGTTGCGGATCCTCGTCGTAGGTGCCCCGCCAGTGGGTGGTACGGGTGCTGGACTCGATCTCCCGTACCCCGCGCATCTGCGTACACAGATGCACAGCTTCCAAGTGGACCGCGACGCCGTGTGGCTGCAGGATCTGTTGCAAGGATTCCGCGAGCTGGCGGCCGATGCGCTCCTGCATCGAGAACCGGCGGGCGAACAGCCTCACCAGTCTGGTCAGCTTGGACAGTCCGAGGATGTGCTCGTGCGCGATGTAGCCGACGTAGGCCTTGCCGAAGAAGGGCAGGCTGTGGTGCTCACAGAGCGAGAAGAACGGTATCGGCCCTTCGACCACCTGGCTGATCCGGCAGTCCGAACCGCCATGGCACTCGGTCTCGAAAGCGGTGACCAGCTTCTCGTCGCCCTCGTACCCACTGGTGGCGTCGAAGAGGGCCCGGAGGAAGCGGCGGGGCGTATCAGCCGTGGCCGCTGATCCGACGGCCAGGCCCAGCGCCCCGAAGATCTCCTTCAGGTAGCCCTCGAAACGTTGCCACTCTCCGGGGGTGATCTGTCGCGGAGACACAGCCGCCCACTCGACCTCGTCCGTGATGGGTACGAGGCCTTCACCGACCAGCCCTGCGACGGGTGGGGGACCGTTCACCTGCGGTGATTGATCGTTCACATCGTTCACATCGCAGCCTCAAGACGGGACGAATGCGTCTCGCTCCAGTTCGTCGCTTCCATTATCGACCGGGTCCCGCGTGAGCGCCGCACGAGCTTGCGATGCCTCCAGCGGTAGCACCCTGTGGGGGCGGTCAGCGCATCGGCCCGGTGCCGTAGAGCCGGAGAGTGGAGCTCCACTCACCCCCCGCTGTCAGCCCCGGAGCAGCTCGGCGAGCACCTGCGCTTCGCTGATCTCGGGATTTTTGGTGGCGGTGAGTAGCGTCAGCGTTCGGTCCTCGGCCAGGTCGTGCAGGTGCGCCAGCGCGTCTGCGCGTTCTGGATCTTTGAGCTCGGTGCGGTAGCGGCGGCCGAATTCCGCGAAGCGCTCGGGGTCGTGGCTGTACCACTTGCGCAGCTCCGTGGAGGGTGCGACCTGCTTGCACCACTCGTCGAGGTGAGCCTTGTCCTTGCTCAGTCCCCGGGGCCAGATCCGGTCGACCAGCACTCTGGTTTCGTCGCCCTCCGACGGATCGTAGACTCGACGGACCTGCACCGTAGGCTTGCGGGTCATGGCCGGTCCTCCTCGTGTGCTGACTGCGTGAGCTGTTCTCGGCATCCGAGGGGTTGCCGCCCCAGTGCAGTGCGAAGACTTCGCGCTCCGGTTCATGGGGCTTTCTCCCACGCTACCTGGCCTCGCCGCCGCCGTGCATCGGCTGTGCGGGCTGGACCCGGTGGGGGCCGCGTGTGGTGGCTACCGTGCGGCCGCCGGGACGGCGTTCCTTCGCCGGCGGTGGCTGTTCGCCGATGCTGCTCCTCAGCCCGGCAAGGTGGTGAGACCGCCGACGATGGTGCCGTAGACGAGATGTGCGATGAGGGTGACGGCGGGTGTGCCCGGGCCGTAGTTGAGCATGAGGAAGCCGGGTGGTTCGAGCAGCGCGACGCCGGGGGCGCTGGTTTGAGGTGTGCCCATGCGCGGGTGGACGAGGGGCAGCAGGATGTTGACCAGCGCGGTGGCGGCGAACAGGCCGTGGACGAGGCCGAAGACGGTGCCCAGCCACCAGCTGCCGTACCCGATGGCGGTGAAGACCGCGTAGTAGAGCAGGGCGAAGATCGCACCGTTGAGGAAGTGGGCGCCGTAGCCCAGGGCCTTGGCGCGGGTCCGGTTGCTGGTGAAGGCTGTGCCGAGCAGGAACGGCAGGTCGATGCGGGTGAGCTTGAAGGCGTTGGCTGCGCGTAGTCCGGTGGTCAGGACAAGGGTGCCGATGAACCCGCCTGCCAGTGCGGCCCAGATGCTCATCGTGTGGCCTCCCCGATCGTGCAGGCGGCGCTGATCAGCGCCAGGTGGGACAGGGCCTGGGGCAGATTGCCGAGGAAGGCGCCAGTGGTGGGGTCGATTTCTTCGCTGTAGAGCCCGACGTCGTTGGCGAGGGCCACGAGTTGTTCCATGAGGTGGACGGCCTTTTCGACACGGCCGCATCGGGCGAGGGCTTCGGAGAGCCAGAAGGAGCAGGCGAGGAAGGCGCCCTCACTGCCGGGGAGACCGTCGGGGCCGAGGTAGCGGTTGACGTAGGGGCCGTCTTGCAGGGTCCGCTGGATGGCGGTGACGGTGCCGCGCATGCGTGGATCGTCGGGCGGGCGGTAGCCGTGGAGCAGCCCGAGCAGGAGACCGGCGTCCAGGCCGTCGCTGTCGGCGGAGCGTACGTAACTGTTCAGCCGCGGACTGAAGCAGCGGGTGTCCACGAACTCGGCGACGGCCTGCCGTTCGCGCCGCCACCGGGCCGCGTGCCGGTCCGGGATCAGCTGCCGCCTGGCCAGGTCGAGCGCGCGGTCGAGGGTGATCCAGCACATCATCTTGGACTGGGTGAAGTGTTCGGGGCCGCTGCGCACTTCCCAGATGCCCGCGTCGGGCTGCTGCCAGATGGTGCAGATGAAGTCGGCGGTCTCGGCCAGTCTGCGGGCGATGTCGGCGTCGAGCGGGCGGCCTGCTGTGGTGTGGAGCCAGGCGGTCTGGAGCAGTTCGCCGTAGGTGTCGAGCTGTAGCTGGTCGGCGGCTGCGTTGCCGATGCGTACGGGTGCCGAGTCCCGGTAGCCCGACAGGGGCAGGGTCCGCTCGGGGGCGCGGGTGCCGCCGTTGAGCCGGTAGAGGACGTGCAGGCGGGGGTGGGTGAGTTGGGAGGCGTGCATCAGCCACCAGAAGTAGCTGATGGCTTCCGGCGCGCAGCCCAGCTTGAGGAAGGCGTCCAGGGTGAAGGCGGAGTCGCGGATCCAGCTGAAGCGGTAGTCCCAGTTGCGCTCCCCGCCGAGCCCTTCGGGGAGCGAGCAGGTCGCGGCGGCGGCGACCGCGGCGGAGGGGGCGAAGACCAGGAGTTTGAGTGCGAGGGCGCTGCGCAGCACCGCTTCGCGCCATGGCCCGGTGTAGGTGCGCTCCTCCGTCCACTGCCGCCAGGCGGCGATGGTGTGATCCAGGCGGGTCTCGCACTCGGCACGGGCGGGGAGTACCAGCGGTTCTTGGTGTGCGTACGGCAACGCGACCAGGGCCCAGGTGCCGGCATCGGCCCGGAAACGGGCGGTGACGGAGTCGGCTGTGCACTGCGGTTGTCCGGCGTTCCAGGCGCAGACCGCGACCGCATCGGGGCCGGAGACGGCCACCGGAACACCCGCACGGTGCGCCAGGTTCGGTGCGCGGGCGCCGTAGCCGAAGCGCGGCTGGACGCTCCAGCGCATGGGGACACTGCCCGCGAGGCCCTCGATCCGCCGGACCAGCTCCCGTCCGGGCGCCAGGGAGTGGCTGTCGGGGAGGGTCAGCGCGTCGGTCAACCGGACCGTGCCACCTGCGGTGGTGAAGGTCGTCTCCAGCACGTTGGTGCCCGGCACGTAGCGGCGGGCGGCGGCGTAGGGCACGTCGGGCTGGAGGAGGAATCGTCCCCCGCGGAAGGGGTCCAGCACGGCGGCGAACACGGTCGGCGAGTCCAGGTCCGGCCAGGCCAGCCAGTCCACCGAGCCGTCCCGGGCGATGAGCGCGACGGAGCGGCCGTCCCCGATCACCGCGTAGTCCCGCAGCTCCGCATACCCGTCCACTCGTGTCGGCTGTGCGGCAGGCGCGGGGGCGGTACTACGCGGGGGCGCCGGCGTGCTGCGGCCGCCGTCCGGCGGTGGCGGTGTGTGGCCCGGTCCGGGGGGCGTGGCTGTCACCTCAAGAGAGCCCTTTCCGGTGTCACCCCATGGACTCGGGGCGGTCGAGGAGGTCGGTCAGTCTGCGTCGGGGCCGGCGAGCCCGGCCCGGTCGATCCGGTGAATCAGGCGGCGGCGCGCTTGGTCTGCAGTTCGGTGTCCAGTTCCCTGAACAGTTCGTCCCAGGAGGCCGCGAACTTGGTGATGCCCTCGTCTTCCAGCACACGCACGACGTGGCCGTAGGACACTCCGACTGCCTCCAGGTCATCAAGTACCTGCTGGGATGCCGGGTAGGTGCCGTGGATGGTGTCGCCTCGGACACGGCCGTGGTCCGCGACCGCGCGCAGGGTCTGCTCGGGCATGGTGTTGACCACGCCGGGCGCCACGAGTTCATCGACGTAGAGGGTGTCGCTGTAGGAGGGGTCCTTGACTCCGGTGGAGGCCCACAGTGGGCGTTGCGGACGCAGCCCGGCCGCGGCCAGGTCCTTCCACTCCCGTGATGCGCACGCCTGCTCGAAATGCCGGTAGGCCAGGCGTGCGTTCGCGACCGCGGCCAGTCCGCGCAGTGACCGGGCCTCCGGCGTGCCGATCTTGTCCAGTCGGCTGTCGACCTCCGTGTCCACACGGCTGACGAAGAAGGAGGCGACCGACGCGATGGACGCCAGGTCGCGTCCCTCCGCGTGCGCTCTGGACATACCGTCCAGGAAGGCACGAAGCACCTGGTCGTAGCGGTCCAGGGAGAAGATCAGTGTCACGTTGATGCTGATGCCCTCCGCGAGGGCCGTGCTGATGGCTTCCAGGCCCTTCTCTGTGGCCGGGATCTTCACGAACAGGTTCGGCCGGTCCACCAGCCACCACAGCGCGCGTGCCTCGGCGATCGTTGCCGCTGTGTCGTTGGCGGCGCGCGGGTCCACTTCGATCGAAACCCTTCCGTCCACCCCGTTACTGGCCTCGTACAGGGGGCGCAGCACGTCGCAGGCCCAGCGCACGTCGAATGCGGTCAGGAGTCTGACGGCTTCCTCGACCCGCACCCCGCGGCGGGCCAGATCGCCGGTCTGCTCGTCGTAGCGGTCACCGGAACGGATCGCCTTGGCGAAGATCGTCGGGTTGGTGGTGATGCCTACCACCCGCTGTTCGCGCACCAGGTCGGCCAGCCCGCCGCCGGCGAGCCGCTCCCGGCTCAGATCATCGAGCCAGACCGCAACGCCTTCGGCGGCCAGCCGGTCCAGGTTCTCACTCATGATCTTCTCCCTTGCGTCACTTCATGCGAGGTCGTCTACGGGGTGCTGCCCGGTTCCTCTGCGGGCGGGGCGCCGTGCCCCTTCACACCACAGGTCCCGGCGGCGGGGCCGGACGCGCTGCGGCCCGCGGATGCGGCGCGCAGCTCCACACAGCACCGTCCCGGGCGGGGAGCGAGGACCGCGTCGATCCCGGCAGCCTGCAGTCCGGTGAGGAAACCGTCGAGGAAAGCGTGGTTGATCCCGCACACCAGCTCGGGGGAGCGGGCCGCGAGGGGGTGGAAGGGGCAATTGAGCAGCCGTAGCTCGGTCGGGGCCTGGCGGTCGGGCTCGAATCCGTGCTGCTCCATCACGGCCTCGGTGAGGGTGAGAGAGCGTTCGGGTCCCAGACGGCCCGGACGGCTGCGGGCGCGTGCCGCGGCTCCGAGTTCCTCGCCCCGGTGGCGGGCCGTGCGCAGTGCGGCGGACTGCGCGTCCTCCCCGGGCTCCTGATCAAGGACCGCGTCGATGAGGATCTCCGCGAGTACGTCGGGACGTCGCTCGGGGATGCTGACGCGGATGTCGGTGTCGGTCGGCTCGTACACCTTGGGCTTACGGCCCACCCGGCGGATACCGCCCGGGCTGTCGTAGCGGGAGCGCAGCAACCCCACCGAGACGAGTTTGTCCAGGTGGAAGGCGGCCAGCTTGGCCGAGATCCCGGCGGCGGCGGCCGCCTCCTCCCGGGTCACCGGACGATGGGCGCGCCGTATGTAGCCGTACATCCTGCGGCGCAGCTCGTCCGCGAGGACCGAGACCGTTTCCACGCCCGCAGCAGCGGAGGGCGGAGACGAAGCCGGGGTCGGGTCAGAGGTCATACCTCCACAGTAACGCCAATCGATGCAGGCGTAACTTCGCAGCGCGGGCCGGACACCACCGCCACTTGACCAGTCCGGCGAATAAGTCCAATACTGGTTGGTGAAATTAAGCGGAGAGGAGCCACCCCGTGACCAGCGAATGGCAGCAGCAGGCGAAACGGCCGGTCAGCACCACGCTCGCGGGCCCCTACGGGCATCCGTTCCATCCGATCCTGGTCACCGTGCCGATCGGAGCATGGGTGGGCAGTTTCGTCTTCGACATCGCCTCCCACCTCGTGGACGACCCGGACTTCCTCGCCCGTGGAGCCATGTGGCTGATCGCCGTGGGGGTGATCGGCGCCCTGGCTGCCGCGATGGTCGGCTTCCTGGACCTTTTCGCCATCCCCACCGGTACCCGGGCGTTCCGCGTCGGTCTCCTCCACATGACGCTGAACCTGCTGGTGACCGCCGCATACGCGGGCAGCTTCCTGTGGCGCCACGCGGGGGAGGGGCCGTCCGGCAGCGTCGGGGCGGGACAGCTCTCCCTCAACGCCGTGACCCTGGCCGTGCTCGGGGTCTCGGGATTCCTGGGCGGCAAGCTCGCCTACCACTACGGCGTCCGGGTCGCCGACGAGGCGACCCAGGCCGAGGGGTTTGCGCCCGCCCGCCGGCCACCAGGTCACCGCACCGGCTGACCACCTGCGCCGCTGACCACAGCCGCCTTCTCCCCGGCGTCCGGCGCATCCGCGCCCCTACCGCACCCACCACCAGGAGTTCCCCATGGACATCGCCGCACTGGTCACCTGGCTGATCACCGCCCTCGGCGGCTTCTACATGCTCGGCACCTGGATCGCACACGGCGGGGTCCGTGGCGGCAGCAGCCGTCTGCCCGTCCCGGTCATCTTCGGCCACTTCGCACTCGCCGCCATCGGCCTCGTCGTGTGGATCATCTACGTGATCGCCGACCAGGACGCGCTGGCCTGGACCGCCTTCGGCCTCCTCCTGCCCGTCGCCCTGCTCGGATTCCTGATGCTGGCCCGCTGGATTCCGCTCCACCGGGAGCGCGCCGCCGTACCGGCCGGAGGGGAGCAGGCCGAACCGGCCGAACGGCACTTCCCCGTACCCGTAGTCGCCGGGCATGGCCTGTTCGCCGTCGTGACCGTGGTCCTGGTTCTGCTCACCGCGCTCGGGATCGGTGAGTGACACGACTCCCGCTCGGCGTGCCGGGCCACGCACGAACACGCCGGGCCGCTGTCGGCAGCCTCACGCCACTGTGCGAGCCCCGGGCGTCCCGCAGCCGCCGGTACCGGCGCCACCGTGCTCCGCGTGGTGCACGACTCGAAGGAGACGGAACCGACGGCCGCCGAACTCGCACCGAGCAGCTCCTGCAGGCTCTCGGCATCAGCACCGCATCCGGGAGCCTGCGCGGCGGGTTCGCCGTGCGGCGCCGTAAGCACCAGGAGCAGCTGTACCGGGAGTTCGGGCCGACAGTGCCATCGCCGAGCGCGGAGGCTACAAGCTGCTTGCCCAGCCGGAGAGCGTCGGCCTCGAAGTAGACCCCGGACTGGCCGCGCACGCCAGGGCGCGTCTGAACGCGGCGGTCCTCCGGGTGCCATCGAGGCCGCGGCGCCGCCATCCGATTCATCGTGAAAGTGCCGATACGCCAGTCGATAGGGTGGCGGCGGACGGCACCGGAGCGTGCGTCTGCCCGCCGCATCGACAACACCCACAAGGGGGACGTGCCATGCCCGCTCCACGTCTGAGCAGTACACCGCTACCGGGCATCGGGGTCCGCTACGACCTCACCACCCGCGAGCACCGCCGTCTGTCGGTGGTCGCCCACCGCGACGGCGCCCGGACCGTCAACGCCTACCGCACGGACGATCCGGAGGCGTGCGCGCTGTCGGTGAGGCTCACCACCGGTGAGACGGAGGCGCTGATCGATGCGCTGATGCCTTCGCACCACAGTCCTAATCTGCTGTCGACCACCGATCTCGGCCTGGTCGCCGAGCGCATTGAGCTGTCCTCCGTCTCGTACTGGAACGGCCGGGTGCTGGGTGATACCCGGATGCGAACGGAGACCGGAGTGTCCATCGTGGCGGTGCTGCGCCGGGCGGAGGCGATTCCGTCTCCGGGGCCCGAATTCCGGTTGTCCGGTGGGGACATCCTCATTGTGATCGGTACCCGCGAGGGCGTGGAGGCTGCCGCCGCGATACTGGGACGGGAGTGATCCGGTGCATTCGTCCGCGGTCTTTCTGATCGAATTCGGCGCGATCATCCTCGGCTTGGGACTCCTGGGCCGCTTCGCCGGGCGTTTTCATTTCTCTCCGATCCCTCTCTACCTGCTGGCCGGGCTCGCCTTCGGTGAGGGCGGTCTGCTGCCGCTCGGTACGAGTGAGGAGTTCGTGGCCATCGGCGCCGAGATCGGCGTCGTCCTGCTCCTGCTGATGCTCGGCCTGGAGTACACCGCCAGCGACCTGGTCTCCAACCTCAAGACCCAGTACCCGGCCGGGCTCGTCGACGCCGCCCTGAACGCCCTGCCGGGCGCGGCGATGGCCCTGCTGCTGGGGTGGGGCCCGGTGGCCGCCGTGGTCCTGGCCGGGGTCACCTGGATCTCCTCCTCCGGCGTCATCGCCAAGGTCATGGGAGACCTCGGGCGGCTCGGCAACCGCGAAACCCCGGTCATCCTGAGCATCCTGGTCCTCGAAGACCTCGCCATGGCCGTCTACCTGCCCATCGTCACCGCCCTCCTGGCCGGAGTGAGCCTGGCCGCTGGCAGCATCACCCTCGCGATCGCGCTGGGCGTCGCCGGACTCGTGCTCTTCCTCGCACTGCGCTACGGACGGGTCATCTCCCGCTTCGTCTCCAGCGACGACCCGGAGAAACTTCTGCTCGTCGTGCTCGGCCTGACCCTGCTGGTCGCCGGCATCGCCCAGCAGCTCCAGGTGTCCGCCGCCGTGGGCGCGTTCCTGGTGGGCATCGCCCTGTCCGGGGAGGTCGCCGAGGGCGCGCACAACCTGCTCAGCCCATTGCGGGACTTGTTCGCCGCAGGTGTTCTTCGTCTTCTTCGGCCTGCACACCGACCCCGCCAGCATCCCGCCCGTCCTCCTCCCGGCACTCGCCCTCGCCGTGGTCACCGCCTGCACGAAGATCGCCACCGGCTACTGGGCGGCGAAGCGCGCCGGGATCTCCGCCAAGGGCCGGTGGCGGGCGGGCGGCACCCTGGTCGCCCGCGGTGAGTTCTCCATCGTCATCGCAGGACTCGCTGTCACCGCCGGCATCGAGCCCTCGCTCGGCCCCCTGGCCACCGCGTACGTGCTGGTACTGGTGATCGTCGGCCCGCTGACCGCCCGCTGCACGGAGCCCGTCGCGATGCGCCTCACGAGACGCGGCAAGAAGGGTTCTGCGGCCCCGTCCGAGCAGCCCGCGGTGCCCGCGGCCGCGGAATCGCTGGAACCGGTGGACAACGGGACGGCCGGCCGGGCATGAGCGACGACGGTTGAGCGGCGATCACGGACCAGGACACTGTCCTGGTGCTCGCCGCCCTGACCGTCCATCTCGGCGGGGTCGTTGGCTTTGCCGAGCACCTGCCGCGCGTTCTGCACCGCGACGACGGCTGGAGGCGGAACACCGAACGCTCTCCCGCCTCCAGCGCTCTCACGCTCACCGTACTGATCGTGATGTGGCCGACGGTCGGCCCGCAGCTGGTTCGTCCTCTCCCCTGTGAGGGCTAGCCCCGCGAGGGCAACGGCGGCTGGAGAGTTGGAGTGTGGTGCCCCCATGTCAAGTGGCCCATCGGATGGTTGGCACTGGTTCCTCGGTCTTCCCGGGCGGACTGGCATTGGACGAAATTTCAGCTGGGTGAAGGGATGACCGCAACACGGCCGGAATGTGGAGAGGCTCGTGTTTCGGAGGTGTGCAGAGGAGGCCAGCGGCGCCGCGTGAAGGATGGCCGCCACGAGGTCGTATGAGGTGGGCTCCTCTTGCGGCGTTGTCATGGGCGGAAGGCGCCGGTTCGTCGTGTGGCGCTATCGCTGTGCTCTCCTTTTGTGGACGATCTTGCCTGGCAGGGGAACTCCGGCTCATACCTGACGAAATGGGGCGGGTTGCCGTAGGTTTCGTCGTCGGTCGAGCTCGCGGATGCACTTCCTTCCGGCCAGTTACGCGCCCGCGGAGTCACCCGTACACTTAGGGTCGCCTAAGTAGGGATCCCCCGAGGATCCCGTCACGCCGGAATGGATGCCATGACATCGGAATGGATGCGATGACCGCCGCCACGATCAGCAGCCCGAGAGCCGCTCTCGTCGGCCGCCGAATAGGTTGGACGACGGCGGCCGTTGTCGCGCTGCTGCTGGCGGTGCTGCTCAGTCTTGCCGTCGGAGCCCGCCAGATCGCCCCGAGTGAGGTCTTCGATGCCTTGCTGCACGACGGTACGAGCGAGGCCGCCGAAATCGTACGGTCGCTGCGGGTGCCCCGGACCCTCGTCGGCGTGATGGTCGGTGTGGGGCTGGCCCTGGCCGGCACCGTGATTCAGGGCATCACACGCAATCCCATCGGCGACCCCGGCGTGCTGGGGATCAGTCAGGGAGCCGCGGTGGGTGTGGTGCTGGCGATCGCGTTCGCCGGAGTGCACACGCTCGCCGGTTATGTGTGGTTCGCGTTCGTCGGTGCCGCAGTCGCGTCGGTGGCCGTCTACGCCGTTGCCTCCAGCGGACGCGGCGGGGCCTCGCCTGTGAAGCTGGCGCTGGCCGGCGCGGCCATCAACGCACTGCTCATTTCCGTCATCCAGGGCATGCTGACGACGGACGCCGCCTCCCTGGACGAGTTCCGCTTCTGGCAGGTCGGCTCGATCGCCGGGCGGAGCGCGGAAGTGGCCGGTCAGATCTGGCCGTTCCTGGTGGTGGGCGCGGTACTGGTGGGATCGGTGGCGCGTGGGCTCGACGCCCTGGCGCTGGGCGACGACGTTGCCAAGGGGCTCGGACAGAACGTGGCGGCCGTCCGGATCGTGGGCGGCATCGGTGCAACGGTGCTGACCGGCGTCGGGGTCTCGGCCGCCGGGCCGATCGCCTTCATCGGCCTTGCCGTACCGCACATCGCCCGCGCGATCGTAGGCAGTGACCACCGCTGGGTGTTGCCGATGGCGGCCCTGCTCGGCCCGGTCATGCTGCTCGTGTCGGACGTCATCGGACGGATCGTCTTCCCGCCGGGCGAGGTGCCGGCGGGTGTGATGACCGCCCTGATCGGTGTGCCGTTCCTGATCGTCATGTGCCGTCGCAAGGCGGTGAGCGCATGACGACCTCTCTCATCGAGAGCCGGGCGGCGGGCGCCCGCCCTGACGGGTACAGGCTCGTGAGACGCGGACGCGCCTCCTTCCTCGTCCACAGGCGTGCCGCGGTCGTCGCGGGTGCCTTCGCCGTGCTCACGGCAGCTGTCTGCCTCGCGTATCTCTGCCTCGGTGAGAGGTACGTCGAGCCGGGCGAGGTGCTCAACGCGCTGGCCGGCCGGCCGTCGACGGCCGATTTCGTGGTCGGCGAGCTGCGGCTGCCGCGGATGGTTCTGGGGTTGCTGGTCGGTGCCGCCTTTGGGGTCGGGGGTGCCCTCATCCAGACCGTTGCCCGCAATCCACTGGCCAGCCCCGACATCATCGGCGTCTCCCAAGGAGCCAGCGCCCTGACCATCGGCGCCCTGACGTTCGGTGTCGGGTCGTTCGGTGTGCTGCCGTACTTCTCGGTCGCGGGCGGGTTGATCGCTGCGGTGCTCGTCTACTTCTTCGCGTGGCGCGGTGGTCTGCAGGCGGCACGGTTCGTCCTCATCGGCATCGGCGTCGCCATCGCGCTGCGGTCCATCGTCCATCTCTTCATCACCAAGGGCGACTATCTGGTCGCCCATCAGGCGCAGGTGTGGCTCACCGGTTCACTCAACGGGCGCGGCTGGGACGAGGCCGGACCGCTCGGCTGGACGCTGCTCGCCCTGGTGCCCTGTGTGGTCTGGGCCGCACGGGCGCAGCGCAACGTGGCTTTCGACGACGACACCGCAACGGCGCTGGGCGTGCCATTGCAGCGGACCCGGTTCGGGCTGGCGTTGCTGGGCGTCTTCCTCGCGTCGGTGGCGACGGGTGCGGCCGGCCCGGTGGACTTCGTGGCGCTGCTCGCTCCGCAGACAGCCCGCCGACTGACCCGCACGGCGCAGATCCCGCTGCTGAGTTCGGCGCTGCTCGGTGCGCTGATCGTGGTGGCCGCCGACCTGCCGGCGCGCCTGCTGTTCGCGCCCGTTGAGCTGCCCGTGGGTGTCCTGACCGCAGCTGTCGGTGCGCCGTATCTGATCTGGCTCATTGTGAAAGACCGCAGCATCCGCGGCCGTACTGGAGGAAGAGCGTGACCGAGAGCAGGCTGACAGCCCGTGACCTGACCCTGGCCTACGAGGAACGCACGGTCGTCGAGGACCTCGACCTGGACATCCCGCACGGCCGGGTCACCGTCATCGTCGGCCCGAACGCCTGCGGCAAGTCCACGCTGCTGCGCGCACTCGGACGGCTGCTCAAGCCCCGGCGAGGAAGGGTGCTTCTGGACGGTACGGCGCTGGACCGGATGCCCACCCGTACGATCGCGCAGTCGATCGGGCTGCTTCCGCAGACGCCGGTAGCGCCGGAGGCGATCACGGTCGCCGATCTCGTCGCGCGCGGCCGCCAGCCGCACCAGCGCTGGTGGCAGCAGTGGTCGCAGGAGGACGAGCGGGCGGTCACCGACGCCATGGACCGCACCGATGTGACCGCCCTCGCCGCGCGGCCCGTCGATGAACTGTCGGGCGGTCAGCGGCAGCGCGTGTGGATCGCCATGGCGCTTGCCCAGGAGACCGATCTGCTGCTTCTCGACGAGCCCACCACGTACCTGGACATCTCGCACCAGGTGGAGGTGCTGGACCTGGTCCGGCAGCTCAACCGGGAGCGTGGCAGGACGGTTGTCGCGGTGCTCCACGACCTCAACCAGGCGGCGCGGTACGCGGACCACTTGGTGGCGATGAAGGCCGGGCGCATCATCGCGCAGGGACACCCCTCGGAGATCGTCACGGTGGATCTGGTGCGTGATGTCTTCGGTCTCGCATCGGTTGTCGTGCCGGATCCGGTGACCGGCAGCCCGCTGGTCGTTCCTGGCAGCCCCTGGCATGAGGAAGCGTCCGCCGCAGCAGACGCCTCCGCCGCGGCAGCGGTCTCGGCAGAGGCCGGCTGAACTCTTCAGAGCTGTTCAACCGGGCACCCGTTCGCGCGAGCGGATACCTGTTTGGTGTGCAGGTGGGGGCGAAGTCGGGCGTATTGCCGCGTAGTCCGAGTTGTGATCCGGGCGGCCTTGCCCAGCCCTTTGCCTAAGGTTAGCTTTACCTAAGTTCATTCCCCGCGCCGACAGTACAACCGTCAGGAAAGGCTCTTCCCTCATGGTCCCATCCCTCAATCGCCGTGCTGCCGCTCTCGCCGGCGTTGTCGTGCTCGCCGTCACCGCCACCGCATGCGGCTCCGGCAAGGACGACGCCAAGTCGGCCGCCGAGGGCGGAAAGCACACCGTGACCACCGCCATGGGCAAGGTGGAGGTTTCCGACAGCCCCAAGCGTGTGGTCGTCCTGGACACCGACGCCCTCGACTCGGCCATCACCCTCGGCGTCAAGCCGGTCGGTGCCGTCACGTCCGAGGCGGGCGCGCCGATGTCCACCTACCTCCCCAAGGACCAGATCAAGGGCATCAAGAAGGTCGGCCTGATCATGGAGCCCAACCTGGAGGCGATCGACGGGCTCAACCCGGACCTGATCATCAGCAGCAAGGAGCGCGACGAGAAGAGCTACAAGGAGCTGTCGAAGATCGCGCCGACCGTCTTCACCAAGACGACCGGCCCCGACTGGCGGAAGAACTTCGAACTGCACGCCGACGTGCTGGGCAAGAAGGACAAGGCGAAGAAGGTCGTCGCCGAGTACGAGAAGCACCTCACCGAGGTGACCGACGCGCTCGGCGGGGCCGACAAGGCAGCCAAGTCCAAGGTCGGCTTCGTGCGCTTCATCGAAGGCGCGGACACCCGCCTGTACATGAACGACACGTTCGTCGGCAGCATCCTCAAGGACCTCAAGGTCGGCCGGCCCGCCAACGTGGACAAGACCGGTTTCTCTCTCGACATCAGCCCCGAGCGGATCAGCGAGGGCAACTCCGACGTCATCTTCTACTCGACCTACGGTGACCCGGCGAAGGCCAAGGAGACCAGCGTCACCGGCGGCAAGCTGTGGAAGAAGCTGGACGCCGTGAAGAACAAGAAGGCGTTCAAGGTCGACGACAGCCTGTGGATGCTCGGCATCGGCTACACCGGCGCCGACCAGATCCTGGACGAGATGAAGAAGAGCCTCTCGTAACGTCGGGACAGGACACGACGACTGCGGCCCTGGCCACGGGTGTTCCGGGGCCAGGGCCGCAGTCGTAGCGGAGGCACAGGGCGTCACAGGCGTTCGAAGCCACGGACCCGCTCCCAGTCGGTGACCGCTGTTTCGAAGGCGGCCAGCTCGGTACGGGCGGCCTGTGCGTAGTGGCCGACGACCGCCTCGCCGAACACCTTGGCCGCGATCTCGCTGTTCTCCCACCGGTGCAGGGCCTCGGTGAGCGTGCTGGGCAGCCGTGGCACCGACGGATCGGCCAGGGCGTTGGCGGTGTGCGGCGCCGGGAGGGCGAGACGGTTCTCGATGCCGTACAGGCCGGCGGCCACCGCGGCGGCGACGGCGAGATAGGGGTTGGCGTCCCCGCCGGGCACCCGGTGCTCGATCCGCAGCGAGTGGCCGGAGCCCACGACACGGACCGGGCAGGTGCGGTTGTCCCGGCCCCAGGTGATGCCGGTCGGGGCGAAAGCGCCCGGCTGAAGGCGCTTGTACGAGTTGATGTTCGGCGCCATCAGCAGCGCGAAGTCGGCCAGACAGGCGAGCTGACCCGCGACGAAGTGGTGCATCAGATCGGACATGCCGTCCTCCGCCGTCGGGTCGGCGAGGGCGGCAGAGCCGTCCGTGCCGCGCAGCGACAGGTGGATGTGGCAGGAATTGCCCTCGCCCTCGTCGTACTTGGGCATGAAGGTGAGCGCGACGCCCTCCTGCGCGGCGATCTGCTTGGCGCCGTTCTTGAAGACGACGTGGTTGTCGCAGGTGGTCATCGCCTGGTCGTAGCGGAAGACGATCTCGTACTGGCCGGCATGGACCTCTGCTCGGGCCGTTTCCATGGTGAGCCCGGCGCGCACCATCTCCCGGCGGATGCGGCGCACCACGGGCTCGATCTCGGCCAGTCCCTGGAGGGAGTAGTCCACGTTGTAGGCGGTGGCCGTCTCAAGGCCGTGGTAACGACGGTCCCATGCCTGACGGTACGACTCGTGGAAGACGAGGAATTCCAGTTCGGTGCCTGCGAAGGCGGTCAGCCCGCGCTCGGCGAGCCGGTCGAGCTGGGTGCGCAGTACCTGGCGCGGGGCGATCTCGACGGCCTCGCCGCCCGGCCAGACGGCGTCGGCCAGGACGAGCGCGGTACCCGGGTCCCAGGGAAGGGTGCGCAGCGTGGCCGGGTCGGGACGGAGGACGAAGTCACCGAAGCCGCTCTGCCAGGCGTCGATGGCGTATCCGGGACCGGTGTCCATCTCGACGTCGGAGGCGAGCAGATAGACGCAGGCGCCGAAGCCCTGCTCGGCCGCCTCGTCCAGGAAGTACGGCACGGACAGGCGGCTGCCCTGGAGCCTCCCCTGGAGGTCCGGGACGCTGACGATCACCTCCTCGACGCGCCCCTCCTCGGCGTCGGCGCGCAGTCGCTCGTACGGCGAGGCGGTCATATCTGCTCCTGAAGTTCCTGAGGTACGCCGGTTGCGACGGCGAGGGGGTTGGGGAGGGTGCCGTGGACGACGTCGAAGCCCTCGTCCTTCTCGGCGCGGTCGTGGAAGCCACCGCCGAGCAGCTGCTCGCGGTTGAGTGCCACCCGGTCGAATTCCGGGGCGAGCAGACCGAAGCCCTCGAACCGGTCGGCCAGTTCGGGGAAGCGGGCGTGGTAGCGCTCGATCTCGGCGCGGACCATGCCCCAGAATTCCTCCTCCGGCACCCCGAGGTGCTCGGCGGCCAGCGGGGCGAAGAACCGGAAGTGGCCGGCGAAGATCGCGCTGAGCAGCGAGTGGGCCAGCTCGCCGGCGGGCCAGCGCAGCAGCAGCGCGTCAGCGCGCTCGGACAGGCCCGCGTACTCGGGGTGGCTGCCGGGCAGCAGATTGACGTCCTCGGCGAAGTCCTTGACCGCGATGCCGATGGGGGTGTCGGAGGAGTCGTAGAGGACGATGGTGTTCTCCCCGTGCGGGCAGTACGCCACGCCGTACCGGTAGAGGTAGTGCAGCAGTCCGGGCAGCAGGGCGCGGAAGAAGCGGTCGAGCCAGGCGCGCGGGGCGAGCCCGGACCTGTCGACCAGTTCGCTGACCAGGGCACGGCCGTCGGATCCGGTCTTGAGCAGCGCGGCCATGGTGCGGGCCCGCTCGCCGTCGCCCAGCAGCGCAGCGACCGGCTCCCGCCAGACCGCGCCGAGGAGTTCGTGGTAGCGGTACGGGGCGTCCTTCACCGACTCGTACAGCGGATGGTGCACGGCTACGCCCGCGACCTCGCCCAGCGGGTGGAAGCGCAGCTCGTCGCGGAGATAGGGATCGGAGTCGCGGACGGCGTGCAGCCAGGCGCTCACATCGGGCGCGGCCTCGGTCGGCTTCGTGGACAGGCCGCGCCAGACGAGAGTGTTGCGGATGAACAGCGGCACCTTCACATTGCGGCGGTGCGGGTGGTCCAGATTCGCCAGGGTGCGGATGGACTGGAGCGGCCGGTAGCGGTCGGGGCCCACACCGAGAAGCACGATCCGGCCGTCGGCGAGATACGGGGCGAAGAGCGTCGCGACGGCCTCGTCCCAGTGGAAGGGGTGCACCGGCAGCCAGCAGAAGTCGGCTGCGTGGTGACCGGTTTCAGCGCACGCCTGCTCGAGCGTTGCCCCGAACCGCTTGCGGGTGACCTCGTCCAGCTCCTCGGCCAGCAGGGTGTCGGCCTCGAGACCGGGCACACCGGAGTAGGAGCCGAGACTGCTGTGGACGCCGGCCCAGAACAGCTGCACGGAACCGGCTGCCTCGGGTGCGTAAGAGGCGGCGTCGGAGGCGGAGAAGCCCAGCCGTCCCTTGTTGAGCAGCATGCACGGATGGCCGTCCTGATGCGCCTCCAGGTCGAGGTGGTCCAGATCGGCGAGTTCGGCCGCGGGCAGGGCACGGGAGATGACCTCGGCCTCGGCCCGACGGGTGGCGGTGAGTTCGCGCAGCACCTCTGCGGTGGTGGGCCCGTCCCAGCCGAGGACCGGGCGGGCGTCGAGCATCAGCTGCTCAGGGCCGGCCGTGCCGCCGGTGGGCGCGGGGTGCCGCCACAGGGTGCCGGGCACGACCCGCCAGGTGCCGAAGGTGCCGCGGGCTGCCTGGAAGGTCCAGTGGATTCCGTCGGCGAGGTCCAGCCGGTACGCGTCCGGGGCGCCGTCCGACGGGTCGGGCTCGGGGACGAGCAGTTCCTCGTAGGCGAACTCCTCTACGGCTTTGACGAGCAGCCGTTGGCCCGCCTTGGCCCAGGCGTCACGTGTGGTGCGGTTCATCGGTGCTTCTCCTCGGAGTACGCGGGGGAGGGGGCTGTCAGGGCAGGCGGAGGACCCTGGGATTCCGGGACGGCCGGGACCGGCCCGGCCTGCCCGGAGATGGCAGGCCTGGTCGCCCCGGCCTCGGACACGGCGGAATCGGGCGTGGCCGGTGCCGGGGTGGCTGCGCTTCGGGTGCGCCTCATGGACAGGGCGGCGGCGCCTACCTGCACCGCCGCGGCGACTGCCAGCGGCAGCGCCAGATCGTAGGAGACCGCGGCGGTGGCGGCCAGCGGTGCGGCGAGAAGACCGGCGGAGCGGGCGGTCTCCACGGCGGTGAACGCCGGGCCCTTCGTTCCGGTGGCACGGAACATCCGCAGCTCGACGGCGACTTGGCCGAGGCCGAGCCCGACGCCGAACAGCAGCCGGCTGCCGACCAGCCCCGGCAGGGCGTCGGCCAGCCACGTCCAGGCCAGCCCGGTCGCCCCCACGGTCAGGGCCAGCGGCAGCAGCCGGTCACCGAGCAGGTCGTAGCAGCGGCGTACCAAGGGAAGCACGGCCAGCGCGGAGACACTCGGCAGGAAGAACAGCACGGCGGACCCGACCGAGCCGCTGCCGAGGCTGTCGGAGAACTCGGTGAAGAAGGGGCGCGCCACATTGACCGAGAAGTCGAACGCGACCCCGATCAGGGCGGCGTAGGCGAGCATCATGAACCACGAACCACGGTTCGGAGAGCGCGCACCGGGGGCGGCTGCCGCGCCGGTCTGGGCAGGCGCCGCTTCCGATGCGCCGTCGGCAGCGGAGCCGCCGGTCTTCATGTCCGGGCGTCGGCCCAGGATCCGGTAGGTGAGCACGGCCAGCAGGGTGTCCAGGACCGCGAACGCCGAGATGCCGATGCGGGGTTCCGGCAGGGCGAGGACTCCGGCGCCGACCATCGTCGAGACGACGACGGACAGATGGAAGACGACGACCAGCGTGCAGACCGCGGCCAGCCGGGCCCGCTCGCCGCCCTCCGATGCGTCACCGTGCTCGGCGATGAACGCCGGATAGGCCAGCAGCAGGGCGCTGTTGGTCGTCACGATGAGCGTCGACAGCACCGTGTACGCGGCATAGCTGGGTGCCAGGCCGAGGAGCAGGTCGAGAACGGCGGACCCGCACAACCCGGCCAGCACCAGCTTGTGCAGCGGCCAGTGCCGGGCCGCCAGCCCCCACAGGGGGAGGGCGGCGAGCCCGACGATGCGGCAGATCCAGATGTACAGCCCGGTCGCTTCCGGATCCTCGATGCCGTACAGCCGCTGGAACAGCTGGGGGAGGAACGGTGTCAGTGCGGTCTCGGCGACCAGGTGAAGGCCGATGACGGAGATGAGCACGGTCTTGGCGTGGCCCGCCGTTCCCCCCGGGGACGGCGCGCCGGTCTTCTCCGCGACCGTCATCGCGGCGTGCCCGAGGGTGTGGTGGCAGCCTCGTCCGGGACCGCCGTCGGAATCACCGGGGACGCCGGTGCCTGGGGTGCGCCGAAGGTCGTGAAGGCCTGCCGCGGGGCAACGGGCAGTACGCGGCGCCCAGCGGCGGCGTTGAGGATGGTCGCGGCGCGCCAGGCGCCGAGGGTGAGGTCGGGTGCGCCCACGCCGTGCGTGTGCATCTCGGCGTTCTGGACGTAGAGCGTGCCGGAGACCCGCGGGTCGAGCGCGACCCTGTACTCCCCGTCGACTTGGTAGCGGCCCCTGTCGTCCCAGTCGACCAGGTCGCCCATCGACTCCAGGAAGGCGGGACGGGAGGCGGCGTAGCCGGTGGCGGAGACGACGGCGGAGGTCCGGATCTCGAAGAGCGGATCCTGCTGCTGAGTCCGGCAGGTGAGCAGATAACCTTCGCCGTCGGGCTTCGCCGCGACGATCTCCACGCCCGGCTGCAGGGTGGCGCGCGGCTCGCCGCCGCCGATGGTGCGCTCGTACAGCTCGTCGTAGATCTCCCCCAGCGTCTCCTCACTCACGCCCTTGTAGAGCTGCCACTGCTCACGCACCAGACGCTCGCGGGTGGCCTCGGGGAGGTGGCGGAAGTAGCGGATGTAGTCCGGGGTGAAGTGTTCCAGGCCGATCTTCGAGTACTCCATCGGCGCGAAGGCCGTGGTGCGGGCCAGCCAGCGGACGTACGGGCCGCCCTGGCCGTCGCCGTCCTGGTGGCGGAGCAGGTCGAGCGCGACCTCGGCGCCGGACTGGCCCGCGCCGATGACCGTGACGTCGTCGGCGGCGGCGAGCCGCGTCCGGTGGGTGCGGTAGTCGGCGCTGTGGAGGATGCGCCCGGCGTGGGAGTCGGTCAGCAGCGGGCGCAGCGGCTCGGGGACGACAGGGTTGGTGCCCACGCCGAGTACGACCTGGCGGGCCAGGACGCGGGTCTCGGCGCCCGAGGCGGAGCGGTGGACGACGGCGAACGCGTCCACGCTCTCGTCCCACTCCAGCGCGGTGACTTCGGCGTCGAAGCGGCAGGAGGCCAGCCGCTCGGCGACCCAGCGGCAGTAGTGGTCGTACTCGCGGCGCGGTATGTGGAAGCGCTCGGAGAAGAAGAACTTGAACATCCGGTCGTGGGAGCGGAGGTAGTTCAGATACGACCACGGGCTGGTCGGGTCGGCCATGGTGACCAGATCGGCGAGGAACGGCACCTGAAGTGTCGTTCCCTCCATCAGCAGGCCCGGATGCCAGGAGAACGCCGGCCTGGCGTCCAGGAAGAGGGACCGGAAGCCGGGTACGCCGTCCGCCAGCGCGGCCAGGGACAGATTGAACGGGCCGATGCCGACGCCGACCAGGTCGTAGGGGCGACTGTGGTCGGGGGAAGTCGAGGGAGCGGTCACCGCTGGGCCTCCGTAAGAGGGTTGGGGAGATCGATGTAGACGGACTGGGTGTGGACGTCACCGACCAGTTCGTCGAGACCGTCCACGCAGGTCAGGTAGTTGCCCTTGCAGCGCAGTACGGGCGCGTCGAGCAGCAGGTCGAGCAGGCCGTCGGCGGTGGGCTCGGCCGTGCGCAGCCGCTCCAGCGCGCCGCGCAGCACGTGCAGCAGTCGGGTTTCGTCGGCCAGTTGGAGCGCTCCGAATGCTCCGACGAGACCCAGCAGGTTGTTGATGCCGAGGTAGTAGGCGACCCGCTCGTCGACGAAGGCGTCGTCGAAGACCAGATCGACGCCGTCGGTGGCGCCCGGCAGGAGGCGCTCGATGTCGGCGGTGCGGGAAGCGGCCAGGTAGTAGCCCTGGCTGTCCCGGTACCAGCCCGCGCGGGGCAGTCCGTGCGCGTCGAGGGCGACCAGGGTGTTCTGGTGGTGCGGCTCCAGGGCGATGCCGTAACGCGCCTGAAGGCGGATCAGGGGAACGGCCAGCACGTCCAGATAGCGGGTGAGCCAACGCTCCGACGCCTCGGCCACCGGGACACCGAACGCGTGAGCGGCGCGCTCGACCGCCTCACACAGCAAGGCGCGGTGCCGCGGCGGGGTGCCGTCACCGGGACCGGTCCGCTCGGCCAGCAGACCCGCCACGCACAGCCCTTCGGGCGCGCCGTCGCCGCCGCCCCGGAAGGGGTTGTCACGGATCGCGGTCTCCAGTCCGGTCTCCGGCCCGTCGGTGCCGACCGACACCCAGGCGAAGTCACGCAGGATGCCGAACTCCGGGTGCTCGGCACGCAGCCAGTCCGCGGGGCCCGCGGCCAGCAGTTGCGCGGCCCGCATGCCAAGACGCATCTCGCTGCGCAGGTTGTTCCGCCGGGAGTTGGTGATCCGCATGCCGAGGGACAGCTTCAGCATCACTTCGGCGTCCGGCCGCTGCACGGTCCGCACGGAGGAGGTGGGATACCAGGCCGGTCCGGCCGCGCCGAGCGGGCGCAGCAGTCCGGCGTCCACAAGCGCGGCGACCTCCGGACGGGCAAGGACCTCGCGGGCCTGCCACGGGTGGGCGGGCACCGGCACCATCCCGTCGGGCAGCTTCAGCCCCGCGGCAAGCGGCCGCAGCAGCTCCGCAGGAGAACTGCCGTCCGCACTCCCACCGACGACGACGTCGGGGTGGGCGGCGAACCAGTGGAGCGGGAACGAGCCGCGCAACTCGGGGGAGTACGCGTCCAGCTCGGCGTCGGACGCCTCCTCGCGGCTCTTGGGCGCGGGATGGAACGGGTGCCCGAGCAGCAACGCCTGCTCGCTGTCGAGGAACGGCGTCGGCCCTCGGCCGTTCTCGCCCTCGGCGCGCCGGCGGGCGAGGTGCGTGGCGGTGCGCCGGGCGGAGTTCAGCACACGGGCGGCGGCGTCGCCCCCGTGGTGCGGGAGCACACCACGGCCCAGCGTGGTCTCCCGGATCAGCCCGGCGGCCACCAGGGCCGCGTCGGCCGGGACACCGTCAGTGTCCCCGGCGGTGACCACGCGCGGCGCACCGAACCGGTGCCAGCCGGTGGCCGACCGGTACCGCACGGGCACCGACAAGGTGAGCCGGCTGGCCGGCAGGTCCAGCAGGAGTCCCTGGCCGGTCGGCGGGACCTCGGTTCCGGTCTCGCGTACGTAGGCGCGCAGCAGCGTCTCCATCGCGGCGGTGTCGCCGGCGCGCAGGGCGTCGGCGACGTCGAGCGGGTCCGGACCGGGTGCGGGGGCCGGCGGCGTGTCTGCCGGCGTCACCGCCGCCACCGGCGGCCCGACAGCGGTGGGCCGGTTCACTGGTTCTCCTCCTCGGCCTGGCCCGCCGCGGCGACAGCGTGAAGCAGCCGCTCGACCTCGGCGGGGGTGGTGTGCGGGTTGAGCAGCGTGAGCTTCAGGCGGACCCGGCCGGGCCCCTCGCCCGGGAGCTCGGTGCGGCCGATGACCGCGCGCCCCTCGCCCAGCAGCCTGCGCCGCAGCGCCGCGTTCACCCGGTCGGTGTGAGCGGGGTCGGCGCCCTTGGGCAGGTAACGGAAGAGGAAGGCCGTCAGGACGGGATCGGCGTGCAGCTCCAGCCTGGGATGTGCCCGTACTGCCTCCGCACCGCCGCGCGCCAGCTCGTGGCAGGCGTCCACGAGCCGGCCCAGGCCCTGGCGGCCCAGAGTGCGCAGGGTGACAGCGATCTTGAAGGCGTCGGCGCGGCGCGTGGTGCGCAGCGAGAGGCCGAGGAGGCTGGGGTAGCCGGCCTCCTCGTCGTCCTGCGGATTGAGGTACACCGCGCGTCGTGCGAGGGAGGCGTAGGTCTCCGCCCGCCGGACCAGGAAGATGCCCGCGGCGACCGGCTGCCAGCCCAGCTTGTGCCAGTCCAGGGACACCGAGTCGGCCAGCCCGATGCCGCCGACCAGCGGGGCGAGTTCGTCGGACAGCAGGGCGCCGCCGCCGTACGCCGCGTCCACGTGCAGCCAGGCGCCGTGCTCGGCGGCCAGCGCCGCGCAGGTGCGCAGCGGGTCGATCGCACCGGTGTCGGTCGTGCCGGCGGTGGCCACGACAGCAACCGGCACCTCACCGCGCGCGACGCAGTCGCGGAGGGCGGTGGCCAGCGCCTCCGGCTTCATCCGCAGCTCGTGGTCGACCGGGACGGGGATGACCGCGTCCTCGCCGAGCCCCAGGAGGGCCGCCGACCGTTGCACCGAGAAGTGCGCGGCGGCGGAGGCGAAGATCCGCGGACGGGGGCCGGTGCCCGGCACGCCGCTCAGCTCGATCTGACGCTCGGCCGCGCGGCCGAGCACCCGGTCGCGGGCGAGCATCAGGCCCATGAGGTTGGACTCGGTGCCGCCGGAGGTGAGCACACCGGCTGCCTCCGCCGGGTCGTACCCGACGAGTTGGGCCAACTCCTGCAACAGCAGGGTCTCCACAGCGGTGGCGGCGGGCGCCTGGTCCCAGGAGTCCTGGGAGGGGTTGAGCGCGGAGACGGCGAGATCGGCGGCGACGGCGACGGCGAGCGGCGGGCAGTGGAGATGCGCGGCGCAGGACGGGTCGGCGGGGTCGGCGCTGCCGTGGGCCAGGAGTTCGGTCAGCCGGTGCAGGGCGTCATCGCCGTCCGCCTCGGCGAATACCCGCTCGACCTCTGCGGCCAGTTCCTCGGGCGTCCCGGCGGGTACGGGGCCCCCACGCCGCACGGCGCCCTTGGCGAGCGCCTCCAACACGGCCTGTAGCAGCGGCTCCAGCGAGCCGGGCCCCTGCGCGCCTCCGGAAAGCGCGGTCTTCCGGATCCCCGTTTCTGGCGCCATGGCACCGTGGAGCAGTCCGGCCACGGCCGCGCCGAGAGGGTCGGTCCCCCCCGGGGCGGGTTCAGGCGCGAGGCTCAAGCCGCCACGTGCCGGCATGCCGGCGATCTGCCCCGACACGGTTTCCAGGCGGTGCGCCTCCAGGCTGTGGATCTCGCCCGTCATGCCTGCACCCCCGTGAACTTCGCTGCCCCCACCGTGGTGATGGCGTCGGTCAGCCGGTCCAGTACCGCTTCGGCCTGCTCGTCGGTGATGACCAGCGGCGGCAGGAGCCGGACGGTCGAGTCGTGGCGACCGCCCAACTCCACGATGAGGCCCCGGTCGAGGCAGGCGGCCCGTACCTGCCTGGCCAGCTGCGGGGCGACCGGCCGGGCGCCGCAAGCGTCGGGCTCGGCCTCCGGGTCGACGAGCTCGACGCCGATCATCAGGCCGCGGCCGCGGACGTCGCCGATCGTGGGGAGTTCGGTGCGCAGGCCCTCCAGCCGTGCCGTCATCCGGGCGCCGACGGTGGCTGCCCGCTCGGCCAGGCCCTCCTTGGCGACGCACTGCAGGGTGGCGGTTCCCGTGGCCATGGCCAGGGTGTTGCCGCGGAAGGTGCCGGTGTGGGCACCAGGCAGCCACCCGTCGTAGTCCTCGTGGTAGACGAGCACCGCCAGCGGCAGGCTGCCGCCGATCGCCTTGGACATCACCATGGCGTCCGGCACGATCCCGCTGTGCTCCACGGCCCAGAAGGCGCCGGTGCGCCCGACGCCGGTCTGCACCTCGTCGACGATCAGCGGGATCTCCCGCTCCGCGGTGATCCGCCGCATCTCGCGCAGCCAGGCGTCCGGGGCCGGTACCGCGCCGCCCTCGCCCTGCACCGCTTCGAGGATCATCGCGGCGGGCGGTACGACGCCGCCGTTGGGGTCGTCCAGCAGCCGTTCGGTGTACTGGGCGGACAGTTGCGCTCCGCGCTCCCCGCCGACGCCGAACGGGCAGCGGTAGGCGTACGGGTAGGGAAGCCGAGTCACGTCTGCGGCGATCCCCGGCACCGGCTGCTTGGTGGTGACACCGCCGGAGGCGGCCAGGGCTCCCGCCGTCATGCCGTGGTACGCGCCGGTGAAGGCGAGCAGCCCCCGCCGCCCGGTGGCGGTCTGCATCAGCTTGAACGCGGCCTCGACCGCGTCGGTCCCGGCGGGCCCGCAGAAGTGGATGCGGGCCTTGTCGGCGAAGCTGCTGGGCAGAGTGGCGAACAGCGCGTCGGTGAACTCGTCCTTCTCCGGGGTCGCCAGGTCCAGGACGTGCAGAGGGGCCCCGCTGCTGACGGTGCGCTGAATGGCCTCCAGCACGACGGGGTGGTTGTGACCGAGGGCCAGGGTGCCGGCGCCGGACAGGCAGTCGAGGTAGCGGCGGCCGTCGGTGCCTTCGATCGTCATGCCCTGAGCACGGGCCGGGACGATCGGGAACGAGCGGGCGTAGGTGCGGGCCGAGGATTCCCGCGCGCGCTGACGCTTCAGGATGGCGTCCGCTTTGCCCGCGGTGTGATCGAGGCCAGGGCGGTCGGTGGAATGCACAGTCATGACGTACGGCTCCAGGGGGCGGAAGGGAGGGGAGGGGAGCGAGCGGGCGCCGACGACGGGCCCCAGGGCCGGCGCGGCTCATCGGCCTTGGGCCTCAGACCAGGAGGCGGTCGGCGACGGGGTGGCCGAGGAAGCGGTGCATGGCGAACTCCCAGCCGTAGGAGCCCGCGTACGGGAAGACGACGAGGTCACCGGCGCGTACTCGGTCCACGTGGACGTCGCGCAGCAGGGTGTCCTCAGGAGTGCACAGCTCGCCGACGACGGTTACGCGGGTCTCCTCGGCTGCCGGGCGGTGACAGTCCTCGGTCCAGTTGTCGACGGGCAGGACGGCGATGTTGTGGACGATGTCCCAGGACGTGGGCAGCTGGAAGTGGTTGATGCCGCCGCGCAGGACGACGAATGCCTCGCCGTAGGACTGCTTCACGTCCGTCACCTCGGCCGCGTACCAGCCGCAGTCGGCGACCAGGAAACGGCCGGGCTCCAGCACGACCTTCACCCCCGCGGGGACGTCGACCTGGCCGGCCACCTCGCCGAAGCGGACGATGTCGAAGGGCTTCTCGCCCTCGAAAGCGACGCCGATGCCGCCGCCGATGTCGACATGCCGCAGTTCGAACCCGTTCTCCTGGGCGGTCCGCACACTCCACTCCACGCACCAGCGCAGATACGCGGCATGCGCCTCGGCGTCGAGATTGTTGGACGCCGCGTGGATGTGGAAGCCGATCACGTCCAGGCCGGGCAGCCGCAATGCCTCGCGCAGCACCTCGGGCACGTCGGGCTCCGCGACCCCGAACTGGGAGGGAACACCGCCCATGTGCAGGGAACCGGTGACCGGGATGCTCGCGGGGTTGACGCGAAGCGCCACCCTGGCACGGACCCCTTCACCCACCGTGATCCTGCTGATCCGGTGGAGCTCCAGCAGGCTCTCGGCGTTGATCGCCTCAACTCCGGCGCGCACCAGAGCGGTGAGGACGGGGACAGACTTCGCGGGGCCGGCGGCGACCACCGGTACGGGGGTGCCCCCGATCACCGGCTTTGCCGGGGCGGCCAGTTCGAGTTCCGAGCAGGACGCGACCTCGAACCCGTCGACGTGAGGGGCGAGCGCCTCGACGATCCCCGGGAAGGAGTTGGCCTTCACGGCGTAGTAGACGGCTGCCCACTCCGGCAGTGCCGTGCGCAGCTCACGCGCACGCTCGGCGGCGACCGCACCGTCGTACACATAGGCCGAGACCGGTGTCCCGGCCTGCGTCAATCCCAGCAGCCTTTGACGGACCGTGCCGGGGAGCACGTCCAGGGGATAGACGGATCGCGGGGCTGCGGAGGGCGGCAACTCAATGGACACGGCTCTGCCTCAGGTCAGGGTCGGAAGGGGGAAGGAATGGTGAAGTGTCCAGTGGCAGCCGAGCTCGCGCACAATCATCACGTGGGGCCGCCACCCGGGGTACGGCTCCATCCGGCCGATCGGCCTGAACCCGTACCTGGCGTAGATGGCGATCATCACGTCGTTGTCCGCAGCCACGAGGGCCGCGGCGCGCTCCTCCCGCCGCTCTGCGAGAAACGCCTCGAACAGCGAGACTGCGGTACCAGAGCGCCGCCAAGGCGAGCGCACCAGCAACTCGCACACGCCTACCGTGCGGTCCGGATACTCACGACGGAACTCCGCCCCAGGGTCCGGCGTCAGGCCGTCCCACCACAGCGAATCGGGCGGCAGGGTGTACCCGTAGATGAATCCGGCCACGTCATCGCCGTCCAGCGCGGCCACCAGCGCGAAGCCGGGGCGCTCCGCATGCCGCATCAAGCGGTCGGAGATCGGTGGGTCGCTGTGGTCGCTGAGTTCCAGTCCGTCGGCGTAGACGTCCTCGTAGGTCCGTGCCCACCGCTCCGGATGCACGACAATGGCGGCTCCGTCGTAGTGCCGGATCGGTAAACCCTTTGGTGACTTGGGTCCCGGCGTGACGGAACTGTGCGGACTGGGCATGGTCCCCCCGAGGGAAACGTAGTCGGGCGGCCAGATTCGGCCCACGAACACTTAGGTGAGCCTAACCTAATGGTTTGCTTGTTTCCAAGGGTCGGCGCCCGTAAGCCCGACTCGGACTCTTTGTCCGGCTTGTTCCGCCTGGTGGGGCGCGCCGGTCGGGCGGGGTCGAGGCGTACGGCGAGGCGGCCGAGGTCGGACTGCTCGACGCCGAAGATGGCCGGTTCCCAGCCCCGAAGCCCGCCACCATCGGACGGCTGACCGGGCAGGACGTCCCACTGACCACCGACAAGCCCGACCCGGTCAACCTCACCGGCCCGCTGCACTCCCTGCTCACCTCTGCCTCTGCGTTGACCACCCCGCTGTTCACGGCCTGCTCGGCCGAGGGCGGGAAAGCGGCGCCACCGTCGTCTCCCCCCTCGGGAGAGGGCGGGAGGGCGGCGCTACCGTCCCATCGCGCCTCGAGGTTCCCCAACCCGATCGGCAGTCCCTGTCGGCTCGGGTCACCGGAGATCTGGATGACGACGGCTACGCCGACGTCGTGGAAAGCGATGTGGTGCCCCAGCGGGGACTTCACATTCGACAAGCGCATCGTCGGGGGTGGCCCCGACGGCTCCAGGGCGTCACCACGTTGCCCGCCGACGGCGTACGGGCCACCGGCGTCGGGGACTTCGATGACGATGGCGTCCTCAACCTGCTGACCATCGCTGCGCCTTCCTTCAGCGAATCCGCCGACGGGCCGCAGCCCGCCACCGTCCTGTACGGCCCGATCAGCCGGGACGGCGGGGGCCCGCGCCACCTCGACCCTCGACGTGGGCAACAAGGGCCGGGCCTCGGCGACATACACGATCGTCGGCAGCTGATCGGGTCGGCCATGTCGTCCGGGTGACCCTTCGTCACGGACTCGGAGGTGAAAAGACGTTGGCTCGTCGCACATCTCCATGGGAAGTAAGGACCGGCGGAGGCCAGTTGCGGGAGGGATGGGCGACCCAGGGCGCGGTGGCGCGGGCGGAGCCGGTCGGCTCGTGGGCCGGTGAGCCGCCCCGCACGCGGGCCATGCCGAGCAGAACGGCGGTCAGGGCAGCGAGTTCCGCAGCGTCCGGCCGACCGCGCACGACGCGGATCTCGAGGTGCGGCGCGGGGCTCACTGGGGCTGGTTCCCGTGCTTGCGGTTCGGCAGCAGCACGTGCTTGGCGCGGAGCATGGCGAGCGCGCCGATCAGCCGGGAGCGGGTCTCGGCGGGGTCGATGACGTCGTCCACCAGGCCGCGTTCGGCGGCGTAGTAGGGGTGCATCAGCTCCCGCTGGTACTCCTCGATCCGGGCGCGGCGGGCCTTCTCCGGGTCCTCGGCGGCGGCGATCTCGCGGCGGAAGATGACGTTCGTGGCGCCTTCGGCGCCCATCACGGCGATCTCGTTTGCGGGCCAGGCAAGGGCCAGGTCGGCGCCGATGGAGCGGGAGTCCATGACGATGTACGCACCGCCGTACGCCTTTCGCATGACCAGGGAGATCCGCGGAACGGTGGCGTTGCAGTAGGCGTACAGCAGCTTGGCGCCGTGCCGGATGATGCCGGAGTGCTCCTGGTCGACGCCCGGCAGGAAACCGGGCACGTCGACGAGCGTGACCAGCGGGATGTTGAAGGCGTCGCACATCTGCACGAAGCGGGCGGCCTTCTCGGAGGCTCCGATGTCCAGCACTCCGGCCAGCACGGCGGGCTGGTTGGCGACGATGCCGACCACGTGCCCGTCCAGCCGTGCCAGCGCACAGACCACGTTGGCCGCCCAGTGCTCGTGCACCTCGAAGAACTCCCCGTGGTCGGTGATCTCCTCGATCACCGTGCGCACGTCGTAGGAGCGGCCCGGGTCCGACGGCACCAGGGCGGTCAGCGCCTCGGTGCTCCGGTCCGGCGGGTCCTCCGCGGGCACGGTCGGGGGGAGTTCGCGGTTGTTGGCCGGGAGCAGGGACAGCAGGTAGCGGACGTCCTCCAGGCAGCTCTCCTCGTCGTCGTAGGCGGAGGCGGCGACGCCGGAGGTACGGGTGTGCACGTCGGCGCCGCCGAGACCGTCGTGGGAGATCTCCTCGCCGGTCACAGCCTTGACCACGTCCGGCCCGGTGATGCACATCTGGGCGGTCCCGCGGACCATCAAGACGATGTCGGTGAGAGCGGGCGAGTACGCCGCGCCGCCTGCGCACGGCCCGAGGATCACGCTGATCTGTGGGATCACCCCGGAGCTGCGGACGTTGCGGCGGAAGATGCCGCCGTAGCCGGCGAGCGCGCTGACGCCCTCCTGTATACGAGCCCCGGCGCCGTCGCAGAGGCCGACAATGGGCACCCGGGCGGCTTCGGCCATGTCCATGACTTTGTGGATCTTCTCCGCGTGCGCCTCGCCGAGCGCGCCGCCGAAGATGCGGAAGTCATGGGCGTAGACGAAGACGGTGCGCCCGTACACCGTGCCCCAGCCGGTGATCACACCGTCCGTGCAGGGCCTCTTGTCCTCCAGGCCGAAGCCGCTCGCGCGGTGGCGGCGCAGACCCTCGGTCTCGGTGAACGTGCCCTCGTCGAAGAGCAGGTCGATACGTTCCCGGGCCGTCAGCTTGCCCCTGGCCTTCTGCGCTCGGGTGGCTCGGTCTCCGGGTCCGCGCCGGACCTCTTCCCGCAGGCGGCGCAGGCGTTCCACCGACGCCTCCATCCCGGGCGGGTCGGCCGGTAAGGTCCTCTCCTCAAGCATGGTCATGGCTGATCCTCGGTCTCTGCGGGCGAGTCGGTACGTGGCTCGAAGGCGTACGGGTCTTTCGGGACGGGCCCGGGCGTGTCGGGCGGATTCAGGGCGTGCCGGGGCAGGCCAGGGACGTATGGGGCCGGGCTGACGTACGGGGGCAGCCGGAGCCGTTCCGGTGGCTTCCGCCCTGCCGGTTCCTACGGATCTGGATCTACTGCTGCCGGGGCCGGGCCCCTGGGCTCACTCGGGCTCGGGACGCGTCCGACGCGTCGCCGACAGGTTCCGGTAGAGGTGTTCGAGGACTTCGCGCAGGTGCTCCGCGTCTTCCGGTCGAAGGCCGCGCAGCATGGCCTCCTCGGTCTGGGCCCACACCGCTTCGACGGCGATGCGGAGTTCCCTGCCCCGTTCGGTGAGGGCCACCCGGGTGACCCGCCGGTCCTGCGGGTCCTTGGTACGGGAGACCAGCCCGGCCCCCTCCAGCCGCTGCACGGCCTTGACGACGGTGGGAAGTTCGACACCCAGGCGCGCGGTCAGCTCGCTCTGGGAGAGCCCGTCGTCCTTCCACAGCTCGGCCAGCAGGAGCTCCTGGCCGGGGTGCAGGCCCATTTCGGCCAGCCCCCGGGAGACCAGGACCCGGTGTTCCCGGGCGGCCCGGACCAGGGCGGTTCCCAGCGAACGGCTTATCGCGGAAGTGCCCGGTTGCTCCGTCGGCTGCATGCGTCCTGTGTCTCCCGAGTGCTGGGGCCGAGAGGAAGATCCTACGGCGCCCGGCCGTGTGCGCGACGTGGGCGGCCGGAGCTCACCCTGCGATGTCCTCCGTTTCCGTGGCGGCTTCCTCCCTCTCCGGGGCGGCGGGCTCTCCGGACGCCTGCTGGGGGAAGGCCTTGAAGAACGGTACGACCTCCGCCACGAAGATGCCGTCCTTCACCGCCGGGTCCTTCCGGACGATCTTGTTGGCCTCCGCGGTGTCGGAGACCGCCAGGACGGACATGCCGGCGTCCCGGTCCAGGAACGGACCGCTGAGCGTCAGCAGGCCCTGGGCCTCCAGCTCGGCGTTGTGCTCAGCGTGCCCCTGCAGCGGCTGCTCGAAGAGGGGCTTCCCCTCGATCCAGTTGGGGCCCGGTGAATAGAGCACCACGTGGTGGGTGGGAGGGACCGGTGGTGGTGCGGTGTCGCTCATACTCGCTCCTCATTGCGTGACAGATGACTGGCGCGGACCGCCTCGATGACCCGCATCACGTGGAGACCGTCCTCCAGGGTGGGCAGCGGAGCGGCCGTCGTACACCCGTCGGGAGCGCTCCCGTCCCCACCGCCGCCTGCGGCCTCCACGGCCGTCAGGAAGGAGTCGGCGAGCTGATGCCAGAGCATCAGCCCGTGTTCCCGGGCAGCCCCGGCACCGCTGGAGGACGCGGCGCCGGCCACCGCCACGGGTTCGGGGTCGCGTCCCGGGCGCAGCAGGACCGGACCGTCGGCCCCGGTCCACTCCAGGCTTCCCTCGGTGCCGTACACGGCGAAGGACTCCTCGACCCGGGCCGACGCGTGCCAGGCCTCGAACACCGAGACCCGCACGCCGGATTCGGTCATGCCGGTAAATTCGTATCCCGTATCGGCGGTCACCGGCAGGCCTTTCGCCGAACCCACGGGGGCGGGGTTCTCCCGGGCCCAGCCGAACACCTCCAGCACGTTGTGGAACTGCGGGCCCTCGGCGGCCTCGGCGATGTCGTGGTGCAGCCCGCCGCGGACCGTGACGATGTCGTCGCCGAGCAGCAGCCGTATCCGGTCCAGTACATGCGAGCCGTGCTGCATCAAGGCGCCGCCGCCGTCCTCCGCCCGGTACATCCAGTTGTAGGGCAGCGGCGGCAGGCCCATCACGCTGGCCACGCGCAGTTGCAGCGGGCGGCCCACGGCCCCGTCCGCCACCATCCGGGCCATGGCGGTGAAGACCGGGTCGAAACGCCAGACGAAGCCGGTGCTGTGCACCACCTGGGCTTTCTCCGCGGCCCGCAGCATCTCCTCGGCCTGGGCGGCGTGCACCGCGAGCGGTTTGTCGCAGAGCACGTGGCGCCCGGCCTCGGCGGCGCGCAGCACGGCGTCCGGGTGGGCGTCCGGCGGGGTGGCGACGGAGACCACGTCGGCCTTCTCGATCAGCTCGTCGAGGTCGTCGGTGACCGTCTCCACCTCGTAGCGGGCGGCGAGTTCCTCGGCGCGGCCACGGGTGCGGCTGGTCAGCGCGGCCAGCCGCACCCGCCCGGTGCGGCGGAATCCCTCCAGGTGCAGGCCCGCGCCCCAGCCGGCCCCGACCACGCCCACGCGGAGCGGGGTCCGCTCCCGGGCGGGGTCCTCCGGCGCGCTCACGCCGGCACCGCCTCGACCGCGGTCTCGCCGCGCGGGCCCGGGCCCTCGGGCAGGTGCTCGGCCACCACCCTGAACCCGGCGCGCTCGAGCAGCTCCTTGCACTCGGGAAGGCTGCGTTCCCGGCCGCCGAGGATCACCAGCATCTGGAGGTCCGCGAGCTTGCCGGGGTGGAAGCCGGGCCCGGGCGGGATCATGTTGTCGACGACCACCAGCCGGCTGTCCGGCTTCATGGCCTCGCGGACGCGGGCGAGCAGCCGCAGCGCGTCCGCGTCGCCCCAGTCGTGCACGACGCGGCACAGCACGTAGACGTCGGCGCCCGGGACGACCTCGTCGAAGAAGCTGCCGCCGACGATCCGGCAGCGGTCCTCGACGCCCTCCTTGCGCAGCACTTCGGGGGCGTCGGCGACGGCCTGCGGCAGGTCCTGCAGGATGCCGCGGGCCTCCGCGTGGCGGGCGAGCATCGAGGCGAGCACCACGCCCGTGGCGCCGCCCACGTCGGCGATCACCTCGGCCCCGGAGAACGCGCAGCGCTCCAGGACGGCGGGCGCGGTGCCCGAACCGGCCATGGCGTTGAAGGACTCGGCGGCCTCGGGATGCTCCGCCATGTACGAGAAGTGGTCGGTCCCGTAGACCTTCTCGAAGGCGGAGCGGCCGGTACGCAGCGAGTGCAGCACCTCCGACCAGGCCCGGAAGCTCTCTTCACCGTTGACTATGGCGAAGTGGCGCAGAGCTCCGGGGGCGTTGCTGCGCAGCAGGTGGCCGCCCGGGGTCAGGCCGATGACCTTGGGCGCCGTCTCCTCCATGAGGCCCAGGGCGCCCAGGGCGCGACAGAAGCGGTAGAGGGCGTCGGGGTCGGCCCCGACCTGTTCGGCGAGTTCGCCGACGGGCAGCGGTCCGGCCGCCAGGGCGTCCGGGACGCCGGTCTTGGCCATGGCGTACACGGCCTGCCCTACCCATGGCATACCCATGAGCAGTGTGCGCATGACGCGCTGGGTCTCCTCTGGCGGAATGTCGGGCAGGGCGGCTGGGGTTGTCTCCGTCATTTCCTGTGCCTCCTCGAGGCGGTGTGGTGGTTCGGCGCGCGGTGAAGGGATCCGCGACGATCAGACGGTTCCGTGCAGGGGCGCCGCGGCCAGGTCCGAGGACTGGTCGTGACAGAGCGCCAAGTGCAGCGCCTCGGCATAGCGGTTGACGGTGGCCAGGCACTTCACGACAGCCTCGCCGGCGTCCGTGCCCGAGTCGGCCAGGAGGGTGTGCAGGCTCTCGGCTCTCTCGAAGCCGGCGGTCTCCAGGGCGCGCAGGACGTCGCCGCGGGCCGCCTCGTACGCCACGGCCGCCGGGCAGACGACCAGGGCCCGTCCCACGTGCGGTCCGTGGCCGGGCGGTTGGGAGACGATCTCCTCCGCCGCGGCGATGCTGGCCCCTTCCTCCATGGCGACCTGCACGAGGTCCGGGAGGATGACACCACCGGACCGGAGGCCGTGCAGCACCCGCCGCACGGCGACGCAGTACCCGAAGGCCGTGTCCAGATAGATGAGCGCGGTGCGTTCCCGGAATCGCGCGCACTCCGTGATGCGCCGGTGCCAGTAGTCGTAGTCCCATTTCGCACGAACGTGGTGCTCACTGATCTGCACACGCTGGCTGCTGAGCCTGGCCTCGCAGAACAGGGCGTCTGCCATGCGGAACGCGTGGGCGATGTCCGCACACAGGAAACCCGCGGCCGTGAGGTCCACGACCACCGAACACGGCAGCGCCTTCCGCAAGGCGCTCATACTCGGCACTTCGAACACAGAGCCTTCCCCCCGTAACAGATGCCGGTGCATGCCCAGCGCTATGGACGTGGCAGCTGGGCCGGACGGGCCACCAGGGCACTCTCCGCGCGCGGGTCGGCCCCGGGCGGCGGCGGTGCCACCTTCTCCAGTTCGAACCCTGCGGCCCGCAGCAGGTCGACGTATTCGGTGCGGGTACGGTCGCGTCCCCCGAGCACGACCAGCATCACCAGGTCAGCGGTCTTGCCGGGGTGAGGCCCCGGCACCTCGGGCACCAGCCGGTCCAGGACGTAGAGCCGGCCGTGCGCCGGTATGACCTCGCGTATTCGTCCGAGGATGCGCAGGGCGTCCTCGTCGCCCCAGTTGTGGAGCACTCGCGCCAGCAGATAGGTGTCGCCTGCGGGTGCCGGGTCGAAGAAGCTGCCGGGCACGCACCGCACCCGGTCGGCGAGGCCCTCGCGCTCCATCCGGCGGGCGCCCTCGGCCACCGCCTCGGCCAGGTCCACCAGCACCCCCTCGGTGCCGGGGCGCTGGGCGAGCACTTCGGCCAGCAGGCCGCCTGAGCCTCCGCCGAGGTCGACGATGGTCTTGGCGCCGTCGAAGTCAAGGGTGCTCACCATGGCAGGGGGCCGTCCGGAGACGCCCATCGCGCGGTGGAACAACTGCTCGGCCTCCGAGTGGGATTCGAGGTACTCGTAGAAGGAGCTGCCGAAGACGTGGTCGAACGCGGGCCGGCCGGTGCGCGCGGTGTGCAGGATGTCGGCGAAGGCGCTGAAGGTCTCCTCGCCATGCATGACCACGACATCCCTCAGGCTGCCGGGGCGGTCGGAGACGAGCTCTTCCCCCGGCTCGGCCAGACCGTAGGTCCGGGGCGCGGTCTCCGTGAGCACACCTGCCGAGGACAGGGCCCGGCAGAGCCGGTGCAGGGTTTCGGGGTCCGCCCCGACGAGCGGCGCGACCTCGTCCACCGGGCGCGGGCCCTCCGCGAGGTGGTCGGGAACACCGAGCTTGGTGATGGCGTACATCGCCTGGGACACCCACGGGGCTATGGAGAGCTCGCGGATGCGCATCTTGGCGGCGAGACCGGCCGGCATGGGGACTGCTGGAGCGTCGTTCATGGTGTCTCCGTCTGTCGAGAGATTCGGTAGCGGTCGGATGACACGGTCGGGCGGGTGCGTGCTGCGGGGCGCGGCCGACGACGGCCGCCGGTTGCGCGCTCCGCGCGCTCCCGGGACGAGCCGCCGGGGAGTCGGGATGGGGGCCCCGGGGTCGGTGATCAGGGATCGGTGACGAGGGATCGTGAACGGGGATCGGTTCGGGATCGGGCAGGCAGGACGATCCGGGAGCGCGTCAGCGCTGTGGTCCGGTCATGACCGGCGAGGGCGCCCGCGCGGCGAGCCTGCCCATCCGGGCGCCCAGCGCGTACAGGGCTTCCGGGGTGACCGTGCCCGCTCTGGGTCCGGGAAGCAGCAGGCTCCCCCAGTGGCAGGCGGCCCGCAGCAGACCGGAGAGGGCTTCCTCCCCGGCGGGTCCGTCCGCCGTGGTGAAACCGGAGACGATGCGGTCCTCGAGCTGTCGCCTCGACCAGAGCGGTGCGGTGGCCGCGAGCAGTTCCGCCACGGAGGAGGCCAGAGTGGGCGTCCGGCCGCCGGTGGCGAAGACCACGCCGCCGGCCGCGGCAAGCTCGTGGGGATCGAGGGTCGGCGCGCCGGCCGGGCCGCTGCCCGGCAGGGTCCGCAGAGCGGAGGACACGTCGGGATCGTTCACGCCGGCGAGCACCCTCCGGCAGTCGCGGAGCAGTTCCGGTAGCGGTTCACAGCAGATGACGAGCACACGTGCAGCCATGAGTGACCTCATTGGAGCGTCTGTGACGAGAATGCTGACCATGAGACGTGCTGGGGCCCGGCGGCGGGGGGCCCGTGACGCCGTCGTCAGCGGGTTCGCCAGGTGCTGTGCGTGCGCGGCCGTCGCCGCGCGGGTGTGAGTACGACGGGCTCAGCGGCCGCCGGTGACCGGGACGGTCTCCCCGGTGATGCCGCGGTTGGCCTCCGAGCACAGATAGGTGACGGTGTCTGCCACGTCCTCGGGGCCGACGAGCCGCCCCGCGGGAGTAAGCCGGGTCTCCTGTTCCCGCAGCGGGGCCGGGAAGTTCGCCCGGTTCCGCTCGGTCATCGTCAGACCGGGCATGACCACATTGACCAGCACCCCGTCCCGGCCGAGCGACCAGGCGAGCGAGTGACACAGACCGTGCAGTCCGCCCTTGGCCGCCGCGTAGTACTCCGCGCCGGGGATGCCGTCCTCGACCAGGTTCGTGGACATCAGGGCGATTCGGCCCCAGCCGTTCGCGCGCAGCGCGGGGGCGGTGGCGCGCATCAGGCGGACGGCGCCCAGCAGGTTGTCCGCCACGATCCGCTCCGCGTCCTGCTCGGGAAGGGTCTCGAAGCCGCCCGGGCCACGGGCCCACCAGCGCACCGCGTTGGCCACGACCACGTCCAGGCGCCCCCAGGTGTCGACGGCCGTCCGGACCATCTGCTGTGCCGTGGAGGCGTCGGCGAGGTCGTAGCGGCAGGTCATCGCTTCCCCGCCCACGTCCTGGACCTGGTTTGCCACCTCTTCGGCGCGTTCCCGGGACTGGTGGTACCCGACGACGACGTGCGCCCCTTCGGCGCCCAGTGCCCTGGCGATGGCCGCTCCGATGCCGTTCGATCCGCCGGTCACGAGGGCCGTGCGGCCCTTGATGCCGTACTCCATGAGACGTCCCCCGCTGGTCGTCACTGCTGGCGTCGATCCGACTGCTCCGCTCACACGTGCGGACGCGCGTGTGACGGTGCTTCAGGTTAGTTGAACAGACTTCGGAATCGTGGGATGTCGGCTAAGTGACTGGATGTCAGTTTCTTGCGGGCCATCCGGTTTCAGGCCCGGTTGCCGCCCTCCGTTCTCTCCCACCGGTAGAACTCGTGGGCCATGGCGTCGGCCGGGCCTCGCCACGTCTCCGGGTGGTAAGCGGTGATCATCGGCTCAAGGGCCTTGCTGACGGACGTGAACGACGGGTGGTCGCGGACCTCGGCCACGGCCGGGCCGAGCGGCCGCTCTCCCTCGACGAGGTGCATGTAGAGGTCGCCGAAGCGGAACAGGCTGCGGGAGCGGATCCCCACGAGCCGCGGCAGCTCGCCGCGGTCCGACTCCGCGAAGACGGAGGCCACGTCCTGCTCCCGGTCCGGCAGGATCCGGGCGACGATCAGTGCACGGTGCACGGTGTTCACCTTTCCGATCGCGCGGGGGTCAGGAGCGGGCGCCGACGACCGGGGTGGCCGGCTCTGAGCCGTCGCCGGCCCGCGCCGCGGCTTCCACCTTGGACTTGATCAGCGCCATCTGACTGGGCGAGTTGCGGTTGATGCGCTCGGTCATCTGGGCGGTGGTGACCGGGGCCGTCGGCTTCATGGCGAACTCCTGCTCCCAGCGCATGAGCACGCCCCCGTCGGTGGGGTGGTACGTCCACACGAGGGTCATGAACTCGAACGGGCCCGTCTCCACACGGCGGGCCCGTACGGTCAGCGCCTCGCGGTCGGTGGTCCGCTCCGAGACCCAGCTCCATACCGCGCCGTTCTCGTCCGGGTGCATGGTCAGCCGGAACCGCACGGTGTTCCCGGACCGTTCGAGGATCTCAGCCCGGGCGTACTCGTCGAAGAGGCCGGGCCAGGCCGCGACGTCGTTGGTCATGTCCCAGACCAGGTCCAGCGGGGCCTCGATGAGGATCTCGTTCGCCGTACGGCCCGGGGTGCCGTCCGCGGCCGGTGCCGCGGGCGCCGTGGCGCCCGAGACCTCGGCGTTGTACAGGGCCACCAGCTCGTACGGGGATGTGCACGCCTCCGCTTCGGAGCCCAGGGACACCGTCCCGCGGCGCTCCAGCTCGGCGACGAGGCCGAGCTTGCCCAGGGAGTCGACGTCCAGGTCCTCGAACGTGGTCTGCGGTGCGGCGGCGAGCTGCTCGCCGGTCACCGACACGCCGCAGCAGGCGGCGATGACGGGTGCCAGCTCGTGCAGGGTGATGGTCGCTTCGCTCATGGTCCTCTCCGGATCTCATCGCGGGCCGTCGGCCCGCGAGTTACGGTGTCGGGTCAGGCCGCCGCGGTACGGGCGGCGGGCGGAGCAGCGGATGGGGCAGCGGACGTGAAGTCCGCGCGGGCGAGCACGGCGGCGCTGCAGGCCCCGCCGAAGCCGCGGGACAGCACCAGCGCGGTGCGCGGTGCGCGGGACAGCGCGGTTCCGCGTACCAGGCGCCCGGCCAGGGCATCCAGCACCGGCCGGTCCGGGTCAGGCCACGGAGTGGGCGGGATGAAACCGTTCTGCAGGGACAGCACCGCAGCGGCCAGGTCCAGCGCGCCGGCCCCCGCATAGGCACGGCCGAAGCCGGCCTTGGGCGCGGTGACCGGGACGCTCTCCGGCAGCAGGCGGGTCAGCACGCCGGCTTCGGCGGCGTCCCCTTCGGCGGTGCCCAGGGCGTCGGCGAACACGACGTCGACCTCCTCGGGCCGCAGCCCGGCGCGGTCCAGCGCGGTACGCGCCGCGTGTTCCAGGGCCTCGCCGGCAGGGTCGAAGGCGACCTCGCCGCCGAAGGCGGTGGCGTGCCCGAGCACCAGCGCGCGGATCTCAGCGCCCCGCTCCGCGGCTGCCTCCGGGGTCTCCACCGCGAGCACCGCGCCGCCCTCGGCGGGCACGTAACCGGGGGCGCCGGGGGTGAACGGGCGGTACGCGGTGGCCGGATCCCGGTCCGGGCTCAGCAGCCCGGCCCCGACCTGGCAGGCCAGCGAGAACGGCGAGCCGACCGGGGCCTCGGTTCCGCCTATGAGCATGGCCCGGCCGCTCCGGCGCAGTTCCCGCGCGGCGTGGCCGAGCGCGTCCAGCGCGCCGGGCTCGTCGGTCACCAGCACGGCGCAGGCGCCCTTCAGGCCGCGGCGGATGGACACCTGCCCGGTGC
>NZ_JBQQBW010000230.1:0-1868 GCF_052245415.1 Streptomyces sp. 8N706
GCACCGGTCCGCCGGTGCGCCAGGCCTCCATGGCCAGCCGCTCCTGCTCCACCGTCGGCTCCATGGCCGCCGTCCCGTCCTCCACGGGCTCGCCCGCCAGCACGGACCGGACACGCTGCACCAGATCGGCGACGAGTGAGCCGCGCCAGGCGCTCCAGGCTGCGGGACCAGTGGCCAGGGCGTCGGCCTCGGTGAGGGCGTGCAGCAGTTCGAGCGTGCTGGGGCTGCCCACCGCGTCGGCCACCGCGCGGACGGTCGCCGGGTCGTCGAGATCACGCCGGGTCGCCGTCTCCACCAGCAGCAGATGCTGTCGTACCAGGGTGGCGAGTACGGCCACGTCGGCGCGGTCGAAGCCCAGGCGGGAGGCCACATCACGGGCGATGATCTCGCCGGCGACGGAGTGGTCGCCGGGCCAGCCCTTGCCGATGTCGTGCAGCAGGGCGGCCACCAGCAGCAGGTCGGGCCGGCCGACCCGGCGAGTGAGGGCGGCGGCGCGGACGGCGGTCTCCACGAGGTGCCGGTCGACGGTCCAGCGGTGCACGGGGTTGCGCTGCGGACGGCACCGCACCCGCTCCCAGTCCGGCAGCAGCCGGGTGATCAGCCCTTCCGCCTCCAGCGCCTCCCAGACCGCAACCGTCGGCGGGCCCGCACCGAGCAGGGTGACGAGCTGCTCCCTGGCTTCGGCGGGCCACGGCACGGACAGCGGGCGCGCCGCCCCGGCCAGGCGCCGTACCGCGTGCAGCGAGAGCGGAAGCCCCGCCTGCGCTGCGGCGGCCGCAGCGCGCAGCGGAAGCACGGGGTCGCGTTCAGGGCGCACCGTGCGGGCGAGCACCACCTCGCCGTCCTGCTCCACCACGCCCTCGGCGAGCGGGGTGCGCTCGGCGCCGTACTCCCCCGGCGCGCGGCTGCCGCGTCCCCCCAGCAGCCCGCGCAGCCGGGGCCGCATGGCCCGTGAGCGCAGCACCCGGCCGACCTCGCGCCAGGTCACGTCCCCGGCGTACGACACGGTGCGCGCGGCCTCGTACACCTGCCGCAGCAGGGCGTCGGCGTCCAGCAGGCCGAGGTCGGCGGCGACCTGGTCCTGTTCCTGCAGCGCCAGCCGGTCGGTGGCCCGGCCGGTGGCCAGATGCAAGGCGTCCCGGGCGTCCTCCAGCCGTCTGCGTGCCTCCTCGAGGCCCTCGCGCGGCGCGTCGGCGAGCCAGGAGGCGGCGACAGCCCGCAGCGCCGTCAGGTCGCGCAGACCGCCCCGCGCCTCCTTGAGGTCCGGCTCCAGCAGGAACTGCAGTTCCCCCTGGCGCTGGGCGCGCTCCAGGCTCAGTTCGTGCAGCTCCGGCAGCCGCTTGGGGGCCTGGTTGCGCCAGTCGGCGAGCACCGCGGTGCGCAGCCCCGCCGTCATCCCGGCGTCGCCCGCGATGTGCCGGGCGTCGAGCAGCCCGAGCTGGACCTTCAGGTCCTCGCCCGCCGTCTTCCGCGCCTCGGCCGGGGTCCGTACGGAGTGGTCGAGGGCGAGTCCGAGGTCCCACACCGGGTACCAGACCCGGTCCGCCAGGGAGGCCACGGCCCCGGCGCCGGCGGACCCGTCGTGGAGCAGCAGCAGATCGAGGTCGCTGCGCGGGGACAGCTCGCCGCGGCCGTATCCTCCGACCGCCACGAGCGCGACACCGCTCGTCCCGGCGGCCTCGGCCGCTCCCGCGAGCAGGGCGGCCAGCCACTCGTCGGTGAGCCGGGCCAGCCCAGCACGGCGCGGCGGCCCGGACTGCGACCCCTCCTGGAGGAGTCGCAGCCGGGCCGCCGCGTAGCCGCTGGGTCCCGAGCCGGACGTGTCCTGCTGCTCTTCGAGGCTCTCCGCTGTCACTCGGGCTCCTGCC
>NZ_JBQQBW010000231.1:0-1835 GCF_052245415.1 Streptomyces sp. 8N706
ACCAGGAGCCGGAACACCCACCGGCACCGTCACCTTCACCATCTCCGGCGGCGGAGGAACCACCACCATCCCCGTCGACACCGACGGCACAGCCACACTGACCCTCAACACACTGCCCTCCGGCAGCCATACGGTCACCGCTACCTACAACGGCGACAGTGACTTCGCAGCCTCGACGGGCACCGACACCCACACCGTCAACCGTGCGGCGACCACCATCACGGTGACGTCTACGCCCGACCCATCGGTCTTCGGGCAGCCGGTTGTCTTCACGGCCGTCGTCGCGTCGGTGGCACCGGGGGCCGGGACTCCCACGGGGGCTGTGACGTTCAGCGTCTCCGGCGGTGGGCCGACGCTCACCGGGGCCCTCGACGCCTCCGGGGTCGCCTCCGTCAGCATCAGCACACTCCCCGCCGGCGACTACTCAGTGACCGCCACCTACGACGGCGACACCAACTACGCCTCGTCAGCCAGCAGCGATGCTCATACCGTCAACCGGGCCTCGACGACCACCACGGTGACGTCGACTCCCGATCCGTCGGTGTTCGGGCAGGACGTGACCTTCACCGCGGTGGTGGCACCTGTCTCCCCGGGGGCGGGTGTTCCTACGGGGACGGTCACTCTCCTCGAGAGCGGCGGGGGCACCATCACCATCCCGCTGGACGCCTCCGGTGTCGCCTCCGTCACCAGCAACGCCCTCGCCGCGCGAACGTACAGCGGCACCGCGACCTACAACGGCGATGCCAACTACGCCCCCTCCACCGGCACCGACACGCATGTCGTCGAGCGGGCCTCGACCACCACCACAGTGACCACCACCCCCGACCCCTCGGTGTTCGGGCAGGACGTCACCATCACCGCGGTCGTGACACCCCTCACCCCGGGGACACGGGTCCCCACCGGAACGGTCACCCTCACCGAAAGCGGCGGAGGCACCATCACTCTGCCCCTGGACTCCAACGGCGTCGCCACCCTCACCACCAACGCCCTCCGCGTGGGCACGATCAGCGGCACCGCCACCTACAACGGCAATGCCAACTACGCCCCCTCCACCGGCACCGACACCCATGTCGTCGAGCAGGCCTCGACCACCACCACAGTGACCACCACTCCCGACCCCTCCGTCTACGGGCAGGACGTCATGTTCTCCGCCACGGTCACGTCCGTGGCCCCCGGGGCAGGGACGCCCACCGGCACCGTCACCTTCACCATCGACGGCACCAGCACCCTGACGGGCACCCTCGCTGGCGGCGTCGCCACCGTCACCCACAGCGCTCTGGCCGCGGGAAGTCACACCGTCGAAGCCGCCTACAACGGCGACGCCAGCTTCACTCCGTCCACCGGTTCCGACGCTCACACGGTCGACCGAGCAGCGACAACGACGGCGGTCTCCTCCTCACCCGATCCGTCGGTCTTCGGTCAGCCGGTCGTCTTCACTGCCGCCGTCGCACCCGTGGCACCGGGAGTCGGAACACCCACCGGCACGGTCACCTTCACCATCAGCGGGGGCGGAGGAACGACCACGGTCCCCGTCGACACCGACGGCACGGCCACGCTGACCCTCAACGCACTGCCCTCCGGAAGCCATTCGGTCAACGCCACCTACAACGGCGACACCAACTACACCCCCTCCACCGGCACCGACACCCACACCGTCAACCAAGCAGCGACGACCACGACGGTGACCTCCTCTCCCGATCCCTCCGCGCTGGGCCAGACCGTCACCATCAGGGCCACCGTGGACGCCGAACTTGCCGTGACCGGTACGCCTTCGGGCACAGTGACCTTTGTGATCAGCGGCAGCGGCGGCGGCACCTTCACCGAAGCCCTCGACA
>NZ_JBQQBW010000233.1:0-1678 GCF_052245415.1 Streptomyces sp. 8N706
TAGCCTCGATCGTTCATGAGTCCTCGTCGGTTTACTGACGGGGACTCTGCGTCTGTGGGGTGCGGCTTTTTCTGTGCCAGTGCACGCGGAGGGCCCGGCTGTCGCGTCGGGTGGGCGCCGGGTTCCACTTCGCCGGTGTGATGGTGCGGGTTGTCGGGGACGGTCGAAGTAGCTGGTCAGCCTGGGTTCGGGAGGGTGTGGAGCTGGTCGATGGCGTGGGTGATGACGTCGGTCCAGGGCCATCGGGCGGTGAAGCGGAGCCAGTAGCGGCGGCCGGTGTTCACCAGCTGCGCGGCGGCGGAGAACAACCGCAGGCGGAGCTTTTTGGGTTCCCAGCGGCGGGTCTTGCCGGTCAGCGCGAGCATCGGCATCCAGGCGAGGAGGTCGAGTGCGAGCGAGACGATCTCCAGCCAGATCTGATTCTGGGCGGTGTCGTGCAGGGGCAGGTTGCGCAGTCCGGTGTCGCGGGCGCCTCGGATGCGGTCCTCGCAGCGGGCCCGTCTGCGGTGACGCAGTTCCAGGTGGGCGAGCTGGCCACCCTTGGTGTTGGTCGCGAAACAGGTCAGCCGTAGTCCGTCGAGGTCGGTGAAGCGCAACTGGGCGCCGGGGTGCGGCCGTTCCTTGCGGACGATCAGCCGCATCCCGTTGGGCCAGGAGGAGAGGTCGGGCATGTCGGTGATCTCCGCGACCCAGGCGCCGGGACGCTCAGTGCCGTCGGCGTCGTAGGCCGGTGTCCATGCCTTCTTCGGGATCTTCAGGACGGCCTGGTGGATGGTGTCGGTGATCGTCATTCCGACGGAATACGACAGCCACCGGCCAGGCTTGGAGAGCCAGTCAAGGAAGGCGTGGGTGCCGCCGGCGGAGTCGGTCCGGATCAGCGTCTGCCGTCCCCGCCTCAGGCGTTTGGGGAGTTGATCCAGGGCGAGTTGGGCGGTCGTGATGTGATCGGCGGCGGTGTTGGAGCCTGCGTTGCCGGGCCGCAGCAGCGCGGCCACCGGCTCTCCGGAACCGGCCTGGCCGTGGTCGACGAACGCGACGAGCGGATGATGGCCGAAGGTCTTCTTCCAGGTCGCGGTGGCGTCCTGCTTCTCGGAGTGCGCAAGGACGAGCACGCCGTCGATGTCCACGATCACCTGCCCGTCGGCCGCCGGAGCGTTCGCCCCGGCCAGTTCCCAGACCCGCGACCGTACTTCGGCCCGCGCCGACCGGATCGCGGCGAGCGCCTTCGGGCCTGCTGCGGCGAGGGCGTCGATGAGCCGGGAGACCGTGGGGTCGGACGCCACCGGGCCGAACACGTCGGGCTCGGCCCGCAGCAAGGCGACATCAGCGAGGCAGTCCCCGCCCAGAGCGACGCCGAGCGCGACATCCAGCAGGACTTTGCCCGGGTCGTGCACTGCCCGCGGCTTGCGCCACGGCGCCAGTGCCGCCGATATCGCGGTGTCCAGGCCCACCTTGCGGACCGTCTCGACCAGCAGCACCGCCCCGGCCTGCGAGACCGCCCCGCTGCCACCGCCCTCGACGCGGACAGGCGGGTACAACCCGATACGCTTGCTCACCTGGAGAGTGCTTCTTTCCGTGCAGCCAACAGGACCCTAGACAAGTCCCATCGTTGCAGGTCAGGAGCACTCTCCGCTTATTTGATCAAGGCATGGACGAGCACGCTCATGAAAGCGCGAGG
>NZ_JBQQBW010000234.1:0-1678 GCF_052245415.1 Streptomyces sp. 8N706
CCCCCGGACCGAGTCCGGGGGAGCGCCCTGGGGACAGGGGGCCATCGGGGCGGGGGAGCGACCGCGGCGGCGCGGAGGGGGAGCCGTCGCGGTCGCCGTATCTCGAGGGGTCATATCACGCCAGCCTTTGATAATTTCGGGCCAACGGTGCAAATGTTTGCATTTCCATCGATAGGTTCCACGCAGTGAATGGCAATCAGGCCTTCGACAGAGGAGCTGGGATGACCCGCGCCAAGCAGATGTTCATCACTTTCGCAATCGCAGCTGCGGCGGCAGGCGGTGCGGTCAGTCCGGCTGTGGCCGATAGCAACTCAACGGTCAGCCCGGTCGCCGGGGAGCATCACGCGTCGGTCACCCTGGGCACCGAAGAGCACCACGCGTCGGTCGGCCCGGCCGCCCAGGAGCACCACGCCTCGGTCACCCCGGGCACCCAGGAGCACCACGCCTCGGTCACCCCGGAGCACCACGCGTCGGTCACCCCGGGCACCGAAGAGCACCACGCGTCGGTCCTGCCGCAGGACGACGACCCGGCCCTCGTCACCCCCCTGGACCACCACTCGGCCTGAGGTGGCAGCGGCAGCGCGCCCCAGGGGCACGCTGGACGGGGGCCGAACCCGGTGCTCGGCCCCTCTGTCATGTACGGGGCCGTACGTCGCGGCCATGTACGGAGGTCATGTACGGGTCCGCAGCCGCGCCTTGATGGGCCCAGCGGATGCGGAGGGGGAGGTCGCGCGGATGGCGCTGGTGGGCACGGCGGAGCGGCTGTCTGCCCGGCGGGCCCAGGAGATCGGGCTCGTCTCGGAGGCCGTCGCACCGGCCGAGCCGGCGCCGACCGCCCTGGGGGCGGCCTCGGTGACCGCGTCGCGACCGACCGCGGCCGTCCAGGGAACCCTACGGGCCGTGTGGTCGGCCCGCGAGGTCGGCCCGCGAGGCGGCGCGCAAGCGGGCACTGGCGGGCGCGCCGCTCCTCATCGCGCTGGGCAACCTCTCCCCGGAGCGGCAGGGCGAGCTGTTCACCGCGCGCCGCCGTGACTTCCGGACGCGGTGACGGGAGGCCGGCTCGTCCGGGCCCGTGGACCTCAACGCCCGGACGGCTCCGCCCCGGTCGGCCGTCCGGGCGCACTGCGGCCGGACGCGGCTTCCCGTGGCGGGAGGGCGGCACCGGGCGTAGCGTCGGAGACGAGGTGATCCGTGCTCATGGCCCGCAACGCCCTCGGTTCCGCGGTCGCCCTCCTCGGAGCGGCGGCCGCCGTCGCGAGCCCCTTCCGAGCCTGGTACGGCGGCCGCCAGGGGCAGGACATCCGCGTCGAGGACCTCGTCCTGGGGGCCACCGCGGTGAATGCCGGGCTCTGGGAGTCGCTGTTCGTGCTGATGCTCTTCGTCGCGCTGGTGACGCTCCTCGGGGTGCTGCTGCGCTCCCGGCTGACGGTCGCCCTGGCGGGGATCGTGGCGCTCGGCTTCACCATCCTGTGGATGGTGCGGCAGGGGCAGGCCGTGGGGAGCCTCACGGTCGGCGGTGACGTCGGGCTGGGGGCCGGCGTGGCGCTCGCCGCCGGCGGGGGCCTGCTCATCCTGCTGGGCGCGGTACTCATGGCGGGACGCAAGCGCAGACGGTCCCGGCACGGGCGCCTGGAACCCATGGCCGAGCCCGAACCGTACGACCGTCCGTACGACCAGC
>NZ_JBQQBW010000235.1:0-1618 GCF_052245415.1 Streptomyces sp. 8N706
CGGGTACCGGAATATCAACCGGTTGTCCATCGACTACGCCTGTCGGCCTCGCCTTAGGTCCCGACTTACCCTGGGCAGATCAGCTTGACCCAGGAACCCTTAGTCAATCGGCGCACACGTTTCCCACGTGTGTATCGCTACTCATGCCTGCATTCTCACTCGTGAACCATCCACAACTCGCTTACGCGGCTGCTTCACCCGGCACACGACGCTCCCCTACCCACCCGGACCCGCGTTAGCGGTAATGTCCGAGTGACACGACTTCGGCGGTACGCTTGAGCCCCGCTACATTGTCGGCGCGGAATCACTTGACCAGTGAGCTATTACGCACTCTTTCAAGGATGGCTGCTTCTAAGCCAACCTCCTGGTTGTCTCTGCGACTCCACATCCTTTCCCACTTAGCGTACGCTTAGGGGCCTTAGTCGATGCTCTGGGCTGTTTCCCTCTCGACCATGGAGCTTATCCCCCACAGTCTCACTGCCGCGCTCTCACTTACCGGCATTCGGAGTTTGGCTAAGGTCAGTAACCCGGTAGGGCCCATCGCCTATCCAGTGCTCTACCTCCGGCAAGAAACACACGACGCTGCACCTAAATGCATTTCGGGGAGAACCAGCTATCACGGAGTTTGATTGGCCTTTCACCCCTAACCACAGGTCATCCCCCAGGTTTTCAACCCTGGTGGGTTCGGTCCTCCACACGGTCTTACCCGCGCTTCAACCTGCCCATGGCTAGATCACTCCGCTTCGGGTCTTGGGCGCGCTACTGAATCGCCCTCTTCGGACTCGCTTTCGCTACGGCTTCCCCACACGGGTTAACCTCGCAACACACCGCAAACTCGCAGGCTCATTCTTCAAAAGGCACGCAGTCACGACGCAAGGACAAGTCCTCGCGCGACGCTCCCACGGCTTGTAGGCACACGGTTTCAGGTACTATTTCACTCCGCTCCCGCGGTACTTTTCACCATTCCCTCACGGTACTATCCGCTATCGGTCACCAGGGAATATTTAGGCTTAGCGGGTGGTCCCGCCAGATTCACACGGGATTTCTCGGGCCCCGTGCTACTTGGGTGATTCTCAAACGAGCCGTACAGATTTCAGCTACGGGGGTCTTACCCTCTACGCCGGGCCTTTCGCATGCCCTTCGCCTACCCATACGGTTTCTGACTCGCCGACCAACCGGCAGATTGATCAAGAGAACTCCCACAACCCCGCATGCGCAACCCCTGCCGGGTATCACACACATACGGTTTGGCCTCATCCAGTTTCGCTCGCCACTACTCCCGGAATCACGGTTGTTTTCTCTTCCTGCGGGTACTGAGATGTTTCACTTCCCCGCGTTCCCTCCACACTGCCTATGTGTTCAGCAGCGGGTGACAGCCCATGACGACTGCCGGGTTTCCCCATTCGGACACCCCCGGATCACAGCTCGGTTGACAGCTCCCCGGGGCCTATCGCGGCCTCCCACGTCCTTCATCGGTTCCTGGTGCCAAGGCATCCACCGTGCGCCCTTAAAAACTTGGCCACAGATGCTCGCGTCCACTGTGCAGTTCTCAAGCAACGACCAGCCACCCGCCACCCCACCTGAAACAGGCGAGTACACCGGGACCGGCATCACGAAG
>NZ_JBQQBW010000236.1:0-1587 GCF_052245415.1 Streptomyces sp. 8N706
CCAAGACCGGGAAGTTAGGGTCTGGCCGTGTCTGCCGGGGTGGGCTGGGGCGTGAGTGTGATGGTGATCGAGGCGGGTGTCTTGCGTCCGACGCTGCCGGCGGTCTTGTTGTAGGCGTAGGGCGACAGGGTGCGCTTCACGCAGCGGGGACTGACGCGCGATCGTCTGTGCCGGGTGGCGAGGTTGCGGGGGTGGACCAGGACGGCCAGGGCCGGGCAGGTCGGGGTGGGAATGCCAGCGGTGATCACAGTGTGGCGTGTGGTGCGCAGGGCGATGGTGAAGGAGAGGCGGTCGGGGTCGATTCCGGCGCTGGTGGCCGTGTCGGTGATCGCGGTGCGGGTGAGCTGGAAGACGGTCAGCAGGGCGTAGATCTCCTGCTCGACGCCTTCGACGGTGTGGGAGCGCAGGACGCGGTCCGCTCCGCGCAGGGTGACTTTCAGTCCGTAGTAGGCGGTCTCGATCTCCCACCGCTGGTGGTAGAGATCGGCCAGCTCGGCTGCTGGGTACTGAGCCGGGTCGAGCAATGTGGTGATCAACCGGACGCAGGTGGAGCGGCGCCGGCCGTCGCCGGTGGTGACGGTGACTTGGCAGGTGACCACGCGCACGGTCACTTTGGTGAGTTCTGGTGGCGGTGTCCGGCGTCCGCGGCGCTGCCAGGCGGCCAGGCGGTCGGCGGACCGGCGGTCGAGGACCTGGGAGAGGTGGCTTCCGTCGGGCAGGGGCCGGATCACCGGCAGCAGCCGTCCGGCCTGCACCCGCCACAACAGATCAGCGCCGGTAGCCGCGGCGTCGCGGATGGCTTCGAAGCCGTCGTAGCCGCGGTCGGCCAGCAACAGCATCCCCGGTCCGAGAGAGGGCAGCAGGCGACGGGCCTGCGACAGTTCCTTATCGTGCATGGGCCCGAACACGGCCGCGATCAGCGCTCTGGTGCCGCATTCGACCAGGGCAGTCAGCCGCACCTGCGGATAGCCGGCGGGACGGCTGGTGGCCTTTGCGTGTCGGCCGAAGTGGGCCACGTTGGCCGGGCTGTCGGCTACTTCCACGCTTGTGCCGTCCCAGGCCACCACCCGCAGTCCACGCCAGAAGACCCCCGGCGTCCCCTCCGTGCCGACCGGTCCGCACAACCGGTCGAACAACAGGGCCACAGGCGCGGCTCCCAGCCGGCGGCGGGCCTGCCGCAGCGCCGCCGCCGACGGATCAGGCACCAACCGCCCTGGCAGCCCGGCCGTCAGCGCCGCCCACACACCGCGATAGCCACAGTCTCCGAAGAGGGTCATGGCCAGCACGAAGTAGACCACCACCCGCGCTGGCAACAGCCGTACCCGCTTCTCCACCCGGCCCGTGACAGCCAGCACTTCATCGACCAGAACGGGCGGCACCCACCTGGTCAACACCCCTAATTGACCGGGCAGCCATACCCCGGACCGGCCACGCGTCGGCGGCACGGTGGCACACTGAACAGACAACGGAGCTCCCTCGAACTGCGACTTCGACACTCACAGTCCGACAGGGGCTCCGTTGCCACGTCAACCCAGCCCATCTCCGCCCTTGACACGCCACGTCCCCCGGCTAACTTCCCGGTCTTGG
>NZ_JBQQBW010000237.1:0-1545 GCF_052245415.1 Streptomyces sp. 8N706
CGTCGGTTGTTTGGGTGTCGCCGGTGGGGTCGGTGGGTGGGGTTTTGACGGAGTCGAGGAGGAGTTGGGCGACGTCGACGACTTGGAGGGTTTCTTTGGCTTTGCCGTCGTTCTTCTTGCCGTTGACGGAGTCGGTGAGCATGACGAGGCAGAAGGGGCAGGCGGTGGAGACGATGTCGGGGTTGAGGGAGAGGGCTTCGTCGACGCGTTCGGTGTTGATGCGTTTGCCGATTCGCTCTTCCATCCACATGCGGGCGCCGCCGGCGCCGCAGCAGAAGCCGCGTTCCTTGTGGCGGTGCATTTCCTCGTTGCGCAGGCCGGGGACCTTGGCGATGATCTCGCGGGGTGGTGTGTAGACCTTGTTGTGGCGGCCGAGGTAGCAGGGGTCGTGGTAGGTGATGAGGCCTTCGACGGGGGTGATGGGGGTCAGTTTGCCCTCGTCGATGAGGTGCTGGAGCAGTTGGGTGTGGTGGATGACCTCGTACTCGCCGCCGAGTTGGGGGTATTCGTTGGCGATGGTGTTGAAGCAGTGGGGGCAGGTGGCGACGATTTTCTTCCTGGACTTCTCGAGGGTGACGCCCTCGTCCGTGTCCTCGCCGAAGGCCATGTTCAGCATGTCGACGTTTTGCTGGCCGAGCTGTTGGAAGAGGAATTCGTTGCCCAGGCGGCGGGCGGAGTCGCCGGTGCATGCTTCGTCGCCGCCCATGATGGCGAAGTTGACGCCGGCGATGTGGAGGAGTTCGGCGAAGGCTTTGGTGGTCTTCTTGGCGCGGTCCTCCAGGGCGCCGGCGCAGCCGACCCAGTAGAGGTAGTCGACGTCGGTGAGGTCTTCGATGTCCTTGCCGACGACGGGGATGTCGAAGTCGACTTCCTTGGTCCATTCCAGGCGTTGTTTCTTGGCCAGGCCCCAGGGGTTGCCCTTTTTCTCCAGGTTTTTGAGCATCGTCCCGGCCTCGGACGGGAAGGAGCTTTCGATCATGACCTGGTAGCGGCGCATGTCGACGATGTGGTCGATGTGTTCGATGTCGACGGGGCATTGTTCGACGCAGGCGCCGCAGGTGGTGCAGGACCACAGGACGTCGGGGTCGATGACGCCGTTGTCTTCCAGGGTGCCGATCAGGGGGCGTTCGGCCTCGGCCAGGGCGGTGGCGGGGATGTCTTTGAGCTGTTCGGTGGTGGCCTTCTCCTCGCCCTCCATGTCCTTGCCGCCTCCTGCGAGGAGGTAGGGGGCCTTGGCGTGGGCGTGGTCGCGCAGGGACATGATCAGGAGTTTGGGGGAGAGGGGCTTGCCGGTGTTCCAGGCGGGGCACTGGGACTGGCAGCGGCCGCACTCGGTGCAGGTGGAGAAGTCGAGCAGGCCCTTCCAGGAGAAGTGTTCGACCTGGGAGATGCCGAACTGGTCGTCCTCGCCGGGGTCCTCGAAGTCGATGGGCTTGCCGCCGGAGACCATCGGCTGGAGTTCGCCGAGGGCGACGTCGCCGTCGGCCTCGCGCTTGAACCAGATGTTGGGGAAGGCCAGGAAACGGTGCCAGGCCACACCCATGT
>NZ_JBQQBW010000238.1:0-1483 GCF_052245415.1 Streptomyces sp. 8N706
CCCGACCAACAGCCCGGCGGGCATCATCGGGTTCTCCGGCCGCACCCTCCGGCGAGACCTCAGCCCCGGCGAGCATCAGCGACTTAGGCCACGATCGGGGCTGGCGATCGGCCCGCGCGGAGCAGCGCTCTACGTCGGCTTCCTTGACCCGGTCGGCAACACCGCGCTCGACGCTCCCGAGTTGCGGATGTCGGTCACCACCGGACCCACCTACATCTGGGGCGCCATGTTCCCCGAATCCACCAGCACCGATTCCCTGCGCGACCTGCGTGGCGGCGAACTGCAGGCCGCGCTGCTCGGCCGATTCCGCGAGCGGGGCTGGGCCGAGCACACACTCGAGGTCATCGCCCAGGCCGACCCGCACAGCGTGGCCGGATTCCGCTTCAACGCCGCCTCCACCCGCGCGGAGGATCTCGCGCCCTGGCCTGCGGGTCGTATCACCGCGCTGGGCGACGCTGTCCACGCCACACCGCCCACCGCCGGAATGGGAGCGGGCGCGGCCATCCGCGACGCCGCCAGCCTGTTCACGCACGTCAGCGCCGCCGCCGACGGCACCACCACCCTCACCGACGCCGTGGACCATTTCGAGGCCGGCATGCGCCAGCGCGGCAGCGAAGTCCTCACCCTGGCCATGAAGACCGTCCGGTGGATCCTGGCCACCGACACCACACTCGGCGCCGCAGCCACCGTCGTGAGCACCCCGATTCTGGCCGCAGCCGCCCGACTACGTCACTGACGAGCCGCGCGACGCCCGTGCCCTGCACTGAGAACAAGGGGTCGCGCACGCGCACGGGCCGGTGTCGGGGTATGAGCTGAAGTGCAGAGTCGCGTACGGATCAACGTGCAGAGGTGTCCGGTGTCCGCGATGTAGGTAGCCCCGCTCTTCTGTAGGCATGTGCGGCTGGGTCCCGGTCATGTGTAGGCAAGCTCGCGAGGACCTCGTCGCCAAGACCTGGCCCCACTCGCTGAAGGTCTTGTTCGAGGTCAGGATGATCGAGCCCTTCTCGTAACGCTTCGAGAACACTTGGAAGACCAGGTTCGCCTCCGCCCGTTCCAGGGGCTGGTAGCCGACCTCGTCGACCACGAGGACGCTCGGTCGCAGGTAGCTGCCGAGTTTGCTGGTCAGTCGGCCTGCGGGCCTCGGCTGCTTTGAGGCTGCGGACCATGTCATCGAGGCTGGTGAACTAGATCGAGTAGCCGGCCCGGCAGGCCGCGACCGCCAGGGCGACGGCGATGTGTGTTTTGCCCACTCCGGGCGGCCCGAGCAGGGCGGCGTTCGCCTTGGCCTCGACGAACGAGAGGGTGGCGAGGTCCTTGACCTTGCGCGGGTCCAGGTCGGGGGGGAAGGGGGAGTGTCTGACTTGTTGAATCGACCGCAGGCGCTCGGTCTGCAGCCGTAGCGTCCAGGGTGCCGGTCGGCACGGGCTCGTGTAGTGTCTTGCCGCCCTGCGGGCTGGCTCATGATTAGCGTGCCGCCGCTGTC
>NZ_JBQQBW010000024.1:0-77471 GCF_052245415.1 Streptomyces sp. 8N706
GATGTCCCCGTCCGAGGACCCGCCCTCCGCCGTGACCTCTCCGCCGGTCTCGCCCGCCGCCAAGGCGTCCTGTGGCTTGGCGTCCGTCCTGTTCTTCCTGGTCTCGCTCATTGTCTACTCCGTGGGTCTCAGGGGGACCCATTTCTGTGGTGCCCGTCCGGCGACTCCCCCGTGGGTCGCCGGGCGGGCATCTCAGTGCCGTTCACCTCGGTGCCGTTCACCTTCAGAGGTGAGGCATCCCCCGACCCGCCTGCCCCCCGTTGCAGCGAGTCGATTGCCTCAAGAGTGCCGGGCCGCGATAAACGATCGATGAACGCGCCCGTCCGGATGCGGTCAGGCGACGGCGGCGGGCGTCAGCAGCGCCCGTACGTCCTCCGCCTCGGCCGCCCCCGCCTCCTCGAAGAGCCCCAGCGCTTCGCGCCAGCACGCCCGCGCCCGGTCCGACTGCCCGAGGCTGTCCAACGCCCGTCCCAGCAGCGTCAGGACGTTGCCCCGACGCCAGAGCCCGCCGATGCCGCGGAGATGTGTCAGGGCCTGTTCGGCGTGGGCGGCCGCCTGCGTCGGGCGCCGGGCCGCCAGATGTGTCGCAGCGAGCCGGTAGAGCGTCATGCCCACCCAGAACCGCTGCCGGTTCTCCTGGAAGACCGCCAGTGCGTCGGTGAGCCGGCTCAGCGCCTTGTCGTGCTGCCCGAGGTCGGTGAGGGCGAGCCCCAGGGCGTAGAGCCCGTTCGCGAGCCGCAGGGTCCCGCCGAGCTCCCGGTAGATGGCCAGGGCCTGTTCGGACAACTCGACCGCGCGCGTCGGCCGCCCCATGTTGAGCTGGACCCGGGAGAGGTTGCTCAGGGCGCTCGCCTCGCCGGGACGGTTGCCGTCGGCCCGGAACGCGTTGAGGGCCTGGGTCAGATGGGCCTCGGCGTCCTGGTGCCGGTTCTGGTAGATGGCGATGATCCCGAGGTCGTTGGGCGCGTAGCAGCAGGGGATCGGGTCGCCGGCGGCCCGGCCCAGCGCGAGAGCGGCTCGCGCTTCGGCGTCGGTCTCCGCGAACCGTCCCGCGATGCTGTGCCCATGGGCGAGCACGGTCCGGGCGCGCCCCTCCGCCTGCGGATCACCGGCCTCGCACGCCGCGCCGAGGACGGCCCGTGCGGCCTGCTCGTACTGCCGGGACACGGCGCCGGACTCGGCCAGATCCTGGGTGGCGAGCAGCAGATCGGCCGCCCGCCGGAGGGTGCCGGCCGCGGCGGACTGGCGGGCGGTGGCGAGCAGGCACGCGGCTTCCGCGAACAGCCAGTCCAGCGCTTCGGGCCGGTCCTTGAAGACCAGCCCGGCGTTCTCCGTCGCGGCCAGGTGGTGGACGACGCGGTCGCCCGGCCGCTCCAGTGCGTAGACGCGCGCGGCGCTCGCCAGATAGAAGTCCAGCAGCCGGGACATCGCCGCATCCCGCTCCGCGGGCGGCTGCTCGTCCCGCTCCGCGCACGCACGCGCGTAGAGCCGTACGAGGTCGTGGTAGCGGTAGCGGCCCGGCGCCGCCGACTCCAGGAGCGAGGTGTCCACCAGCGACTCCAGAAGCTCCTCCGCCTCGTACGGGTCCAGGTCCAGGACCGCCGCGGCCGCCGCCAGGGAGATGTCGGGTCCGTCGGCCAGGCCCAACAGGCGGAAGGCGCGGGCCTGCTGGGGCTCCAGCTGGCCGTAGCCCAGCTCGAAGGTGGCCTTCACCGCCAGGTCACCCGCCTGGAGTTCGTCCAGCCGCCGCCGCTCGTCGGCGAGCTTCGCGGCGAGCACCGAGACCGTCCACGTCCGCCGCGCCGCGAGCCGCGAGGCGGCGATACGGATCGCCAGCGGCAGGAAGCCGCACGCGGCGACGACATCGAGCGCCGCGTCGCGCTCGCTGCCCACCCGCTCCTCTCCCACGATCCTTGTGAACAGCTGGAGGGCCTCCTCCGGGCTCATCACATCCAGGTCGACCAGGTGCGCACCGGCGAGATCGACCATCCGGACCCGGCTGGTGATCAGCGCGGCGCAGCCTTCGGTGCCGGGGAGCAGAGGACGCACCTGTGCCGCGTCGCGCGCGTTGTCGAGGAGCACCAGCACGCGCCGCCCGTCCAGCGTGGAGCGGTAGAGCGCGGCCCGTTCGGCGACCGAGTCCGGGATCGCGGCGTCGGCCGTGCCCAGGGCGCGCAGAAAGGCTCCCAGCACCGCCTCCGGCTCCGCGGCCCGTGCGCCCGCGCCCTGGAGGTCGACATACAACTGCCCGTCCGGGAAGTGGTCCCGCGCCGTGTGGGCGACATGGACGGCGAGGGTCGTCTTGCCCACGCCCCCGATGCCCGCCACCGCCGAAACGGCCATGATCCGGCCCTCGGCGGTCGCCAGCTGCTCGCTCAGCTCCCCCACGAATGCGGCGCGGCCGGTGAAGTCGGCTACGGTCGCGGGCAGTTGGGCAGGCCGGACCAGATTCGGAGGCTGTTCGCTCGGCTCGCAGACCGGTGCCGCGAGTCCCGAGTCGGCCTCGAGGATGCCCTGGTGCAGATCGTTCAGCTCGGTGCACGGGTCGACGCCCAGCTCGTCCGCGAGGAGCCGCCGGGTGTCCGCGTACACCGCCAGCGCCTCCGCCTGACGCCCGCTCCGGTAGAGGGCGAGCATCAGCAGGGCCCGCAGCCGTTCGCGCAGCGGGTGCGCGGCGGTCAGGGCGGTCAGCTCCGAGACGGCCTCGGCGTGGCAGCCGACTTCCAGGTCCATGTCGAGGCGTGTCTCGATCAGTTGGAGCCGCCACTCCTCGAGGCGGGTGCGCTGGGCCTCGACGTACGGGCCGGGCAGCCCGGCGAGCGGCTCCCCGTCCCACAGGTCCAGGGCGTCGTTGATCAGCTCCCGGGCTCGGCAGCGGTCGCCGCGGCTGCGGGCCTTCTCGGCGTCGGCGGCGTAACTCTCGGCCATGGCGATGTCCAGCCCGCCGTCCTCGACCCGGATCGCATAGCCACCGGACTCGCTGACCAGAGCGTCCGCATCCGGGCCGAAGGCCTTGCGCAGCCGGGAGGCGTACGTCCGCAGGGCGGCGAGGGCGGCGTTCGGCGGCTCGTCCCCCCACAGGGCGTCGACCAGTTCGGAGGCGGTCGCCGTGCTGCCCCCGCGCAGGAGCAGGGCCGCGAGCAGGGCCCGCTGCTGTGGTGAACCGGGCGGGAGCGGCTGCTCACCGCGCCAGGCCCTTACGGGACCGAGTACGGCGAAACGCAGACGCGTCCGGTGCGCCGGTTCCTGTCCCATCGCTGTCCCCCAGCTGATCTCGGAGTCCTGTCGCACAGGCCAGTCTGCCTTGTCCACGACTGTCGCGTCAGTAGGGGCACCCTGTCTCCACAAGCCTGGTACAGACGCACTGTTGCATGCCGCGCCCACGTCCGGGCGGCGGCCCGCGGTTGGACTCCCGGGCGGCCGGGATCGTGAGCGTACGGGGCAACGGTGTGGAGACCATCCGGGACGACGAGGTGACCGGGGGTCCCGGGCCGTGTGCTGCGCTCCGGGCGGGACACCCGCACGGTGAGCACCGCGGCCCGACAGCTGTGCGGTTGCCGTCGTTGCGCCGTCACCAGGGCGGCCGCGGCAGCGGCTTCGCGGTCGTCGCAGCCGTCGCCTCTCCGCGCCCGGCCCTCCCCTCCCGGACCCGTGACGAGGCCCGGGAGGGAAGCGCCGGTGCATCGGTCCGCCCGCACAGGGGTGTTCGTGGCTGAGGATCAGCTGCGCTGGACGAACTCGCAGTTCACGACGGAGTCGAGGGCAGCCGAGTCCGCCACGACCGTGTCGATGCCGGGGCCGCAGTCCACCACGTCGAAGCCCTGGTTACGGCTGACGATCGCATCGTTGCCCGGCCCGCCGTTGAACGTGTTCGTGGTGGGCGGGCTGTCCCAGCCGTCGGGGTCGTTGAGCCGGTCGCTGCCGCCTCCGCCGTCGATGGAGTCCTCGCCCAGCCCGCCGTCGATGGCGGCCGGAACGAGGATGTCATCGGTCACGACCGCGCTGTCGTCCCCGTCGCCCAGGGCTGCGCCGATCGACGTCACGGTGGCGGTCGGGCCGCAGGTCGCCGAACCGGTGGTGAGCTGGGTGCAACCGGGGCCTGCGGTGAGGATGGGGGTGTCGGTGACGAGGAAGGTCCCCGCGAGGTCGGAGAAGGTCACCGCGTTCGTTTCCGCGGGCAGCGCGGCATAGCGGATCTGGCCGCCGACGCGTACCACGGCTGACGGGTTCGCGGCTGCTGAGCTGGTCACTGCCCCTGTCAGGGTGATCGCGCCGAGAAGGGGGACGAGTACGCGCGCTCCGCGGCGGAGGCGTGCAGCGTTCAAGGTCATCGGTGCAGTCCTTGCTGTCGGGCGTGCCCCATGAGCCGCTGGCGACTCGCGTGAAGCGCCCACGCGGGGCGTGGGCGCGATGGGGCCGCAGTCCTGATCGCGGCCCTCGAAGAGGTCCGTCAGTCCTGCGGTACCCGGTGCCCTGCCGACCGCATCGGGCCGCGGCGGCAGTACGCTCCGCTGCCGCGTGCGATCCCTCGTCCGGTCCTCCCCGGGTTGCACCGGCCCGACGTACGGTTACGGGGCGGGCGCCAACGCCCGCGTCAAAGCCTGCGCCAACGCCCGCGCCATGTCACAGCACTGGCCCGACGGTGGCCCGGACGCGACCGTGCCGACCGCTCCCACCGTGACCGCGTCAGTCCTCGCCCAGGAAGATCGGATTGGTCAGGGCGGCCATCGCTCCCGGAAGGCCGGAGGCGTCTCCGCCGGCCGGGGGGTGCCGAACCTCGGCGCGGACATAGGCGGCGCTCGACGGCGTCGTACGCCACTCGACCGTGCCGGAACCGGACGGCGGCAGCTGCGTGGCGTACAACTGGCCCTGGTCCGTGACCAGGCGGACCGAGCAGCCGGGAACGCCGGCCACCTCCAGACGGGCCGTCACCTCCTCCTGGCGGTCCACCGCCAGCCGCCCACCGATCCCGGCGTGCCGGCCGCGCCCCCCGGTGGCCCGGAAGGTGAGCGCGACCTCCGAGGACTCGGCGATCCAGCTCCGGCCGGCGCGGAGACCCTCCAGGATCGCCTGCCGGGAGAGGTCATCGGCGAGGACGACGGTCTGCGGATGGCCGACCACCTGCGGTTCGCGGTGGGCGTCGCTGTTCCCCATGGCGGGCAGCCAGCGGGGTGTCCTGTCTCCCGGCGCCGGGGACCCCGCGCGGACCGCCGCCACCAGGGTGTTGTCCCACTCGGCGATCGTCACCTCGTCATCCGGGGTGTACGGGCCGTTCCAGACCTCCACCGCGTCGGCGTCGTTCAGGCCGAACTTCCAGTTGCAGCCGACGCAGGTGGCGTGCGGATGGGCCGGGACGACCAGACCGCCCGCCTGGCGGATCTTACGGGCGAAACGGCCGAAGGCGTTGTCACGCGCCCGGTAGCGCCAGTCGATGAAGGTGCCCGCGTCGGTGCCGAGCGCCACGACATGGCCGTTGCGGGTGGTGATCTCCTCACCGGTCAGGATGAGCAGATCGTCACCCCACAGCCCGTGCCACGCGCCATGGCCGGAGGTCGTGTTGTGCTCCGTCGTGGTGATGAAGTCCAGCCCCGCGGCGCGAGCGGCGGCCGCGACCTCGGCAGGGGTCCGTTTGCCGTCCGAGTGGACGGTGTGCAGATGGCAGTCGCCGCGGTACCAGGCCCGGCCCCGGCCCTTCGCCCGCTGCGGAGGGTGGACCGGTTTCGGCGTGGTGCCCTGCTCGCCGTACCGGAGCGTGATGGTGACGGAGTAGTTCATCCCCTGCGGGGCGACCGTGTACGGGCCCAGGACGACATGCCAGGTGCCCGGCCGGACCGGGCCCGCGAGGTAAGCGGGCGTCGCTTCCTCCGCGCTGATCGCGAACTCCGTGCGGGCGCCGCCCGACCAGCCCCGGAAGCCCCGTCCGCCCAGGTCCGTGCCGCGCTCGTCGAAGATCCCGATGTCACAGGCGTTGCCCTGCGTACCGGGTGGGACGACCGGTTTGTCGTACGTATAGGAGACGGCGATCTCCCGTACTCCGCTCGGCACTTCGACCGGGAGGTACACGAAGTCCGGCGCCCCGGGCGGCAGGTGCCCGGTGATCGTCCTCGTCTCGTCCCCGCCGGCGTCACGCTCCTCGGTGCCCCTGGCGAAACTCACGCCGTTCAACGTAAGCGCGGCGGTCGTCCCCGTCACCACGGACGCGCGCAGCAGCCCGCGGCGGCCCATTCCGTCGGACACCAGGTCTTCGCACATGCCGCTGACTCCTCGGAGCGTCGGAAGGGACGGAAGAGAAGCAAAAGGAGGGAGTGGTGCGCCCGACTCTCGTATTGAGCCGTGAACCCCCGGACAAGGGAAGAGGGGACGCGGCTTTCGTGGCGGTGAGGATTGCGTCCGGGGAAAGCCCGGGGAGGAGGGCTTCCGGCGCCGGGCCTACGTGCGCTGTCCCGCGGAAAGGGGCAGGATCGGGACCCGGACGGGTGAGTCCCGGGTGACCCTCCGTCCTCCGAGGCCCGTCGTCCCTCACCGGAGGTGCCCCCGTGCGGATCGCCACCACCATCTTCGCGACCGATGAGACGATCACCCCCGTACGGCTCGCGCAGGAGCTGGAGCAGCGCGGCTTCGCCGGGCTCTATCTTCCCGAGCACACGCACATCCCGGTCAGCCGCGAGAGCCCGTACCCGGCCGGCGGCCCGCTGCCGCCCGAATACGGCCGCACGCTCGACCCGTTCGTCGCCCTCGGCCAGGCCGCCGCCGTCACCGACCGGCTCGGCCTCGGCACCGGCATCACCCTCATCGCCCAGCACGACCCCATCGTCCTCGCCAAGCAGACCGCCACCCTCGATTTTCTCTCCGGCGGCCGCTTCACCCTCGGGATCGGCTTCGGCTGGAACGTGGAGGAGGCCGCCGACCACGGCGTGGACTGGGCACGCCGGCGTGAAGTGAGCCGCGACCGGATGGCCCTGATGCGGGCCCTGTGGGCGGAGGAGCCGACCGCGTACGAAGGGGAGTTCGGTTCGGTGCGCGCCAGCGAGGCGTACCCCAAGCCGGTGCGGCCGCCCCGGGAGCGCACGGGGGCGCCGCCGCTCAGCGGCCCCCGCACCCTGGTCGGCGGCGGTGCCGGACCCAAACTGTTCGCGCATGTCGCGGAGTACGCGGACGGCTGGCTGCCGATCGGCGGCCGCGGCCTCACCGAGGCGCTGCCCGCTCTGCGTACGGCCTGGCAGGAGGCCGGCCGGGGCCCGGAAGGACCGGCCGTCGTGCCGTACGCGGTGCGGCCCTCCCCCGGAAAGCTCGCCCACTACGCCGACCTGGGCGTCGACGAGGTCGTCCTCCAGCTGCCGCCCGCCGGAGAGGGGGAGGTCCTGCGGGCCCTGGACGCGTACGCCCAGTACTTGTGAGGGGCTGCCCTTCTTTCTGAGGGCGCGGCCCGACGGCTTTTGAGGGTGCGGTCCGAGGGGCCGTCCGACGTTCCGGTTCGAGGTTCCGGCTATTCCCGGCAAACAGGTCACAGGGTCGTGAGCAGCCGCACACACACCCGGGACCTGCGAGGGCTTTCGTGGCTGGAATGCGCTCGTATGCTCGGGGAATGACGACCAGCGCGCAGGGGACCGAGCAGCCCGGACCGACCGCGAACGCCCTGCGACGGGCGCTGCGCCGTGCCCGTGACGGAGTGGCGCTGGACACCGCCGAGGCCACCGTCCTGCTCCAGGCGCGGGGCGCGGATCTGGAGGATCTGATGTCCTCCGCGGCGCGGGTGCGGGACGCCGGGCTGGAGGCCGCGGGCCGCCCCGGGGTGATCACCTACTCGCGCAGCGTCTTCATCCCGCTCACCCGGCTCTGCCGCGACAAGTGCCACTACTGCACCTTCGCCACGGTGCCCGGGAAACTCCGCCGCGCGGGCCACGGGATGTTCATGAGCCCGGACGAGGTACTGGACATCGCCCGCCGCGGCTCCGAAATGGGCTGCAAGGAAGCCCTGTTCACCCTGGGGGACCGCCCCGAGGACCGCTGGCCCGAGGCCCGCGAGTGGCTGGAGGCGGAAGGGTACGACGACACCATCGCGTATGTGCGCGCCATGGCGATCCGCGTCCTGGAGGAGACCGGGCTGCTGCCGCACCTCAACCCCGGTGCGATGTCCTGGACGGACTTCCAGCGGCTCAAGCCCGTCGCCCCCTCGATGGGCATGATGCTGGAGACCACGGCCGAGCGCCTGTGGAGCGAGCCCGGCGGCCCGCACTACGGCTCGCCGGACAAGGAACCGGCCGTCCGGCTGCGGGTCCTGGAGGACGCGGGGCGCTCCAATGTCCCCTTCACCAGCGGACTTCTGATCGGGATCGGAGAGACGTACGAGGAGCGCGCCGAGTCGCTGTTCGCCCTGCGCCGGATCTCGCGCACGTACCACGGCATCCAGGAAGTCATCCTGCAGAACTTCCGCGCCAAACCGGACACCGCGATGCGCGGCATGCCGGACGCGGAGCTGGAGGAGCTGGCCGCCACCGTCGCCGTCGCCCGGCACATCCTCGGCCCCTCCGGCTGCATCCAGGCGCCGCCGAATCTGGTCGACGAGGAGTACGCGATGCTCATCGGCGCAGGGATCGACGACTGGGGCGGTGTCTCCCCGATCACCCCCGACCACGTCAACCCCGAGCGCCCCTGGCCGCAGATCGAGGAGCTCACCGAGCGCTCCGCCGCCGCCGGCTTCCGGCTGCGGGAACGGCTGTCCGTCTACCCGGAGTACCTCCTGCGCGGCGAGCCCTGGCTGGACCCGCGGCTGCTGCCCCACATCCGGGCCCTCGCGGACCCGGAGACCGGTCTGGCCCAGGAGGGCGTACGGCCGTCCGGGCTGCCCTGGCAGGAGCCCGACGGCGGCTTCACCGCCTCGGGCCGCACGGAGCTGCACCGCACCATCGACACCGAGGGCCGGACCGCCGACCGCCGGGAGGACTTCGACGAGGTCTACGGCGACTGGGAGGCCCTGCGCGAGGCCGCGGCGCCCGGCATGGTCCCCTCGCGGCTCGACGGCGACGTACGCTCCGCGCTCTCCGTCGCGGCCGACGATCCCACGAAACTGACGGACTCCGAGGCCCTGACGCTGCTGCACGCCGACGGCCCGGCGCTGGACGACCTCTGCCGGATCGCCGACGACCTGCGCCGGGCGACCGTGGGAGACGATGTCACCTACATCGTCACGCGCAACATCAACTTCACCAACGTCTGCTACACCGGCTGCCGCTTCTGCGCCTTCGCCCAGCGCCGCACGGACGCCGACGCCTACACCCTCTCCCTGTCGCAGGTCGCCGACCGGGCCGAACAGGCCTGGGACGTCGGCGCGACCGAGGTCTGCATGCAGGGCGGGATCCACCCCGACCTGCCGGGCACGGCCTACTTCGACATCGCGCGCGCCGTGAAGGAACGCGTGCCCGGAATGCATGTGCACGCCTTCTCCCCGATGGAGGTCGTCAACGGGGCGACCCGCACAGGCCTGTCCATCCGCGACTGGCTGACGGCCGCCAAGGAAGCGGGCCTGGACACCGTCCCCGGCACCGCCGCCGAGATCCTCGACGACGAGGTCCGCTGGATCCTCACCAAGGGCAAGCTGCCGGCCGCGACCTGGGTCGAGGTCATCAGGACCGCCCACGCGCTCGGTATCCGGTCGTCCTCGACGATGATGTACGGCCATGTGGACCAGCCCCGGCACTGGCTCGGCCACTTCCGGCTGCTGGCCGAGATCCAGCAGGCGGCACTGGCCGAGAACCGGGAGGGCTTCACCGAGTTCGTGACACTGCCCTTCGTGCACACCAACGCGCCGGTCTATCTGGCCGGTATCGCCCGTCCCGGTCCTACGGCCCGCGACAACCGCGCCGTCACCGCCATGGCCCGGCTGCTCCTTCACCCGTACATCCCCAACATCCAGACCAGCTGGGTGAAGCTGGGCACGGAGGGGGCGGCGCAGATGCTGCGCTCGGGCGCCAACGACCTCGGCGGCACGCTGATGGAGGAGACCATCTCCCGTATGGCGGGGTCGCGTTACGGCTCCCACCGCTCCATCCGTGATCTGGTCGCGATCGCGGACGCGGCAGGCCGGCCGGCCCGGCCCCGTACGACCACCTACGGCGAGGTCCCGGCCGAACGCCAGGAGGCGGCCCTGGTCTCCGACGGCCACCTGCCGGAACTGCTCCCGGTGCTGGGTGAGTCAACTACTCGGCCGTGAACGACCGAGGGTGTTGACTCGGTTCGGTACGGCTGTGTTTATGCTCCCGACTGCCCCCTGGACAGGGCGGTTACGGGTCACATCCACCGGTCCCCGCGATGCGGGAACCGGATCAGGCTGAACGGCCGTGGGTGACTGAACGGCCGTCTGCCGGAAGCGCTCCCGGTGCCGGGGTGCCGGGGTGCCCAGGGCGTCTCACCCCTGGTGCCGCTTTGTCGTCGCTCGCCGACCGGGCGGCGACCGGCAGCACCCAGGGTGTCCGCCACGTCCTGACAACAGCACCCACAGCAGCCCCGGTACCTCGCGCGGCGGCCCGGTTCCGGTCCGGCGCCCGCCGGGCGGCCCACGCCCGAGCCGCCGCGCCGCGGGAGGGTCGACGCAAGGCTGAGCCGCCGGTGTCCCGGCGCCCAGGACGGCAGGTGAACGGGGCGGGGCCGCGGCAGGCCGTGCCGATGACGCATGCCACCAAACCCGTATGTTTCGGGGCGATTGGTTACAATCCGTCCTTGCCTCGGAGCTGCCCGTTCGCGTTCGATTACAGTGCTGCGCGAGCGAGGGACAGGCCGTACGGCTTCGGAACGAGAGCGGAATCGGGAGGACGCAGTGAGCGCAGCGGGCACAGCTGTCTGGGGCCGCGCCGAGCAGCAGGACTTCCGCAGCCGGGTCCGTGGCTGTCTCCTCGGCGGCGCGACCGGCGACGCCCTCGGCGCCGGTATCGAGTTCGACTCGCTCGAGGACATCCGCCTGGCCCACGGCCCGGACGGCGTCACCGACTACGTCCCCGCCTACGGGCGGCGCGGTGCGGTGACCGACGACACACAGATGGCCCTCTTCACCGTCGACGGGCTCATACGGGCCCAGGTCCGCCGGGACACCGGCGCCTGGCACCCGCCCACCGACATCTACCGCGCCCATCTGCGCTGGTCCGTCACCCAGCGCGACTGGGGACCCGACGAGCGGCGCAAGGACGACGGCTGGCTGGCCCGTGAGGAGTGGCTGTACGCCCGGCGCGAGCCGGTCCGCGCCACGCTCACCGGCCTCGGCGACGGCGTCATGGGCACTCTCGACAAGCCCAAGAATCCCGAGTGCAAGGGGTGCGGCGCCCTCGCGCGCTCGGCCCCCTTCGGGCTGCTCGTCGGCTGGGAGCCCCAGCTCGTCTTCCAGCTGGCCGTCGAGTGCGCCGCCCAGACCCACGGCCACCCCACCGCCTACCTCGCGTCCGGTGCCCTGGCCGTCGTCGTCCACACCCTCGCCCGTGGCGACGACCTCGACAGCGCCATCCAGCACGCTCTCCGGCAACTCGCCACCCGCCCCGGCCACGAGGAGACCACCGACGCCCTGCGGCATGCGCTCGGCGCCGTACGCCAGGGCATGCCGACCGCCGCCCGGGTCGAGTCCTTCGGCGAGGGCCGGACCGCGGCGGACGCCCTGGCGATCGGCGTCTACTGCGCGCTCGTCGCCGAGGACGTACGCCACGGCCTGCTGCTCTCCGTCAACCACGGTGGCGAATCGGACTCCACCGGCGCCGTCTGCGGCAACCTCCTGGGCACCCTGCACGGCGAGACGGCCCTGCCGCCCGGCTGGCTGGCCGAACTGGAGGGCCGCGCCACCATCCTGGAACTCGCGGACGACTTCGCGATGGAGATGACCCAGGGCCCCGCACTCCACGGCCCGGCGGTCTCCTCCCCGGGCTGGCTCGCCCGCTATCCCCGGGCGTAACGCCCAACTCCGGTGGCCCGCCCCTTCCCTATCTCTGACGGCACGTCAGAATCATCTCGCGACCTTGGCCAGTCGCCACAGCCCCTCCGCGATCTCGTCCGGTGTGTGCGTCGTGAAGGACAGCCGCATCGTCGCGGGATCGGCCGGACCTGAGTAGAAGGGCGCCCCCGGCACGTATGCCACATCGTGCTCCACCGCCTCCCGCAGCAGCGCCGTCGTGTCCCGCCCTTCGGGCAGGGTCGCCCAGATGAACATCCCGCCCTCCGGGGATGTCCACCGCGACCCGTCCGGCAGTGCGTCCGGCAGCCCCGCCAGCAGCGCGTCCCGCCGCTCCCGGTATGCGCTCCGCACCCGCACCAGATGGGCGTCGAGGTCGGCGTCCGCCAGATAGCGCGCGGCCGCCGTCTGATCGACCGTCGAGGTGTGCAGATCGGCCGACTGCTTCGCGACGACACAGGCGCGGCGGAGGGCTGCCGGGGCGCGCAACCAGCCCAGCCGCAGGCCAGGGGCCATGATCTTCGAGAAGCTGCCGAGCAGGGCCGTACGGTCGGCGGCTTCCTCGTACGACGCGATCCAGGGCACCGGGCCCCCGCTGTACCGGAGTTCTCCGTACGGATCGTCCTCGACGATCCACACGTCTCCGCGCGCCGCGGCCTCCGCCACCGCGCGCCGGCGGGCGGGCGGGAGTGTGCGCCCGGTCGGGTTCTGGAACGTCGGCACGAGATAGAGCAGCTTCGGCCGCTCGCGGGCCACCAGCTCCTCCAGCGCCGCGGGGTCCACGCCCTCCTCGTCGCCCGGCACCGGCACGACCCGGGCGCCCGCGAACGCGAAGCACTGCAGGGCGGCGAGGTAGCAGGGGTCCTCGACGAGCACGGTGTCGCCGGGTTCCAGCAGGGCCGTGGACAGCAGGGTGAGGCCCTGCTGCGAGCCGGAGGTGATCAGCAGATCATCCGGGCCGGTGACCAGGCCGCGCCCGGAGAGCCGGGTGGCGACGGCGGCCCGGAGGTCCGGGTCGCCCTCGGTCGTGGAGTACTGCAGCGTCCGGCGGGCGGTGTCACCGTCGAGCGCCTGCTGGAAAGCGGCCCGCAGCCCGTCCGTGTCGAACAGTTCAGCTGCGGGCAGCCCGCCCGCGAACGAGATCACTTCGGGGCGTGCGGTGAGCGCGAGGATGTCACGCACCGGGGAACCAGCGACCGAGGCGGCGCGTGCGGCGAGACCGGGGGCGGAGGTGCGCATGGACGGAACTCCTTCGCTCAAGGGGTGGCCGCACTGTACGAGAAATCATGCAGTGTCCACCTATCCGTCCGCGATGCGGTTGGCGATGGCGATGGCGACGGTCTTCGGGCCGAGGCCGCCTCCCCTGGACCGGCCGCTGCGCCCGTCCCGGTTTCCGGACGCCAAGCAGCGGCGGCACCTGGAGGGCAAGGGCAAGGGCAAGGGCGAGGACGCCGGCACCCGGCCGGGGCCGCGATGGTTCCGCGGGAGCATCCGCGCGGGTGCCTCGACGGCCACCTCAGGGTTCCGGAGCGCGAACTCGCCGCATCCGGCCTCGGCCGGGGCGAGTTCGCCGCTGCTTCATCCGCACCCTCCCCGGCACCGACCGCTGTGTCGTCGGACTCCGTCGGCCGGGGGGCGCCGGAACATGGCCGAGCCCCCTCGGCCGGGACGGCGGGCCAGTCGAGAGGGCTCCGGGCGGTGGCGCATATGCGGTGCGGGGACGGTGCGGCTCTTTCAGTCGAGGTCGAACGCGCCCTGGCTCAGCTCGGCCACGAACGCGGTCCATGTTTCGGGGGCGAAGGAGAGCGAGGGCCCCTCGGGGTCCTTGGAGTCCCGCACGGCGACGGTGCGCGGGGCGGGGGACTTGACCTCGACGCATGCGCCGTTTCCGGCGGAGTACGAGGACTTGGTCCAGATGTCCGTGGCGCCTTGCTGAATTGCCATGTCTGCTCCGGTTTGTACCAGTTGGTGAGGTTGCCAGCGTTCCTGCTCGATGGCGTGATCGACGCTACTCGCCAACCGTGCTTCCGGAGGCGGCCGTTCACTCGACCGGATGGCATATTCCGTTGCGGCTTCCATGTCGATGTGGCGAGGGTGTACCGTACCCGCGCTCATCACCGGGACGATGGCTGTTCAGCGTGCGTAGTCCTTGGCGACCTCGGTGATGAACTGCCGGGTCTGCTCGACATTGAGCGCCTGGGCCCGCAGATGCTCGTACATCACGCTGTAGCTCTGTACGTCGTTCGCCTTCTCGAGATAGAGATCGCTCGTCACACCCTCCAGATACACCACGCTCGAGTCGGCGGCGTCCGGGAACTCGAGGATGGTGTACTGCCCCGTGACGCCGGGGTGAGCGCCCATTTCGTACGGCATGATCTGCACCGTCACATGGGGGAGTTGGGACAGCTCGACCAGATGGTCCAGCTGGTCGCGCATGATCTGGCGGCCGCCCACCATCCGGCGCACCGTCGACTCGTCGAGGACGGCCCAGAGCCGCAGCGGGTTCTCCTCGGCCGTGATCCGCTCCTGGCGCCGGACCCGGACCTGCACCCGCTTCTCGATGTCCGTGTGCGAGGCCTCGGGAAGGGCTCCGGAGATCACCGCTTCCGCATAGGCGCGGGTCTGCAGAAGTCCGGGCATCACCTGGGGCTCGTACACGCGCAGCGAGGCCGCGTCGGTCTCGAGACCGATGTAGACGCTGTACGGGATGTCGCCGAAGGCATGCCACCAGCCCTGCTGGCGCGAGTCCTTGGCCATCTGCATCAGCGAGTCGACGATCCGGTGGTCCTCGACCTCGTAGACACCGCACAGATCGCGGACGTCGCGCTGGCTGATGCTGCGGCGGCCGTTCTCCAGCCGGCTGATCTTCGACTGGGAGACCAGCAGCCGCTCCGCCACCTCCTCGGCCGTCATGCCCCTGAGCTCGCGCAGCCTGCGCAGCTCCTGGCCCAACCGGCGTCGTCTGACGGTGGGATTGACGTTGGACGCCACGAGCTGCACCTCCGACTTGTACCGCTGTTTGTCCAGCAGACTGCCACTCCGGGCCACGGCGGCGCTGGAAAACGGCCACAGAGGGTCCCGATGCGAGCACATGAGGCTACGCGGACCTCCGCGGGCGCCCGCCTCCGGACGCCCGAGCGGGCCCGGGCACACGCACGGGGCGGCGGATCCGGCCGTCGTCCGGGCGGCCGGACCGCCACCCCGCGCATGGGTGAAACGCCTCCGGCAAGGGGGGCTCGCGGCGTGACGGTGTCCGGGGCCCGGCCGGATGCCCCGCGTCGTCGAACGCAGCGCCATTGCGCTCGTCCGTCCGACGCGGTACGCCCGGCCGTACCCGGTCACCGCTTCTCGTCCACGGCCGCCCGTGCCGGGAGCACTTCACGGCTCCCGGACCGGGTCGTGGGGACTGCGGTGCGGTAGGTGAAGCGGTCGGTGGTACGGGGTGATGCTCGTGTGCTGTCGGGTTCGCTGTCGTGTGTCGCCTCGGTCAGTGGGCCACCGCACGGGCCATGGGGCCGCGCCGTGACTGCACCGGGACTCCGGCGGGCTCCGCGCCCGCCCGGGCCGGTGCGCGCCGTGGCTGGGCGGCGACGCCGTTCTGCACATCCATCACGGCGTGCGCGACGAGTCCGCCCATCGGGTCATGCCTGATCAGGTCCCGGAGCCGGGAGCGGGAGGACCGCCCTTCGTTCCCGGGATAGAGGTGCTTGCCGAGTCCGACCGCGTGGGCCAGCGCGGCAAGCGCCGCGGTCCGCGGGTCCGGTGGCACCCCGGTGCGGATCGCGTTGTCCAGCCGGGCCCTGATCTCCCGGCTGATGGCCGTCTCCGTCGCCTGATAGCGAGTCGTCGGCAGCACCCCGCACATCTGGCCCGCCACGGCATGCACCATGCCGCATCGCTCCAGATGCGTGAGGTAGGTCTGACGCAGCCCCAGCCGGGGCCCGCCGATCCAGTGCACTGCCCGCACCGGGCTGCCGCGTCGGCGCAACAGCTCCAGCGCGGAGTCCAGTGTCGGATCTCCTGTCGGCCGTGGCATCACCACGGCGATACGATCCCCGTCCGGGGCTATCCGTCCTGCCAGAGCCAGCTCCACTAGCTGGGCCCCGGCCAGGCCGAGGTCGAGCGACTGCGGCTGCGCCGTGGTACCCGTGGCCGGGTCCAAAGCGAGCAACAGAAGCTCTTCCGGAATTGTTCTGCGGCTCCTGCCCATCCATGCCTCCCCGCGTGGATGTCTGACAGGGTGACCCCTCTCACACTTATCTGTCGAGAGTGCCTGGGTGTTTCGTACGGGAACCAGCACGTATGTCGTTCTCGTCTAGCACCGGGACTCGGCTCGGCGGGGGGTGTGGGCCAGGTCGCAACAGCGTGGCGGCGTGGGCACTCGTAGCCGGGCTGGAAACTGGTAAGTGCGGATGAGCAGCGGGACGTGGCGCCGGTCGGGCGCCGGGTGTCCCGCGCGATGTATGGAGGAGGCATCGGTGGCGGGCGAGTCCCCCGAGAGGTCGGAGCAGCGGAAGTCGTCGGGGGAGACGGCTCGTGGCGAAGGTGATCCGCGGCTCGCGGTCTTCCGGGCTTCTCCGGAGGAGCCCGCAGAGGCCGCGGAGGACGACGACCCCGAGACGCCGCCGGCCTCCGAGGACAGTGACGGGACCGATGACCGGGCCGGTGACGGGACTGACGACGCCGAGTCGGCCGAAGCCGACGCGGATGGGGCCGACGGGGTCGACGGCGACGGCTCCGAGGACGGGCCCGACGAGGGCGGCTCGGACGTGGACGACGCGCGGCTGCGTGCCGCGGTAGCGGCCTGGGTGGCCGGCACGGACGCAGAAACAGACGGTGAAACGGACGCTGAGGACGCGGAGTCGCAGGCGGACGCGGCGGACGCGGGCGCTGGGGACGCCCCGGACGAGGCGGACGGGGGCGCTGGATCCGGCGCGGCGCCGGAAGCGGACGAGGGCGGGGACGCGGGGGGACCGGCGAAGGCGGGCGGCTCGGCCGAGGCCGAGGCGGAGGCGGAGGACGAGGAGCCGGAGCCGTCCTCGAAAACCGGCCGGAAGAAGGCCGGGAGCGACCTGCCGAAGCGCCCCACCGACCGCCCTGCGGCGACGCCGGGTGCGCTGCGTGAGCCCGAGAAGCTGCGTGAGCCCGAGAAGGTGCAGCCCGCCGACGACGATTCGGCGGAGGCGGACGGGGAGCCGGAGCCCACGGAAGGAACTCTTTCGGCCGGTGACGCCGGAACAGGTAAGCCTGAGGGCGGGGACGAGGTGAAGAAGCCGGTGGACCAGCCGACGGCTGTGTTCAAGGCGCCCACGGTCGCCGTCGACGAGGGGCCCTCCGGCACCGGATCGACGTCGGATCAGAACGCCGCCGACGAGGAGCGGGAGGAGCGGTCGCCGGGTGCCGAGGCCCCCGAGTCCGAAGCCGCATACGGCGAGGACGGCCTGGGCGAGGACGGCCTGGGCGAGGACCGTCACAGCGAGGACGGTCAGGGCGAAGACGGCCGCGGTGAGGACGAGGGCGGCGCCTCGGACGAGGAGCCGGCAGGCGGGGCGGAGGAGCCCCACGAGAGCGCTTCCAGCGACCTGGTGACCGCAGCCTTCGGCCCCCGGCCCAAGAGCCGGGAGAAGGCCGCCCAGGGCTCCTCCGCGTCGGATGACGCGGAGGACGAGGGCGAGGAGAAGCGCGAGGGCGCGGACAGAGCCGAGGACAAGGGCGGGAAGGGCAAGGAAAGGGGCGAAGTCGAGGGCAAGGATGCAGCCCAGGGCAAGAGCCCCCAGAAGGCCCAAAAGAAGGCCCAGGAGAAGGCGCAGCAGAAGGACGAGGGCGACGACGAGGCCCGAGGCCGGGGGGCCAGGGACGACAAGGACCGCGACACAGCCCGCGTCCAGGGCGGTGACCGGGGCGACGACAAGACCCGTGACAAGGCCCCCGGTAAGGGCGGTGACAAGGTTGGCGGCAAGGCCCCCGGTAAGGGCGGCGGCAAGGCGGGCGGAGAGGGCGGCGGCAAGGCGCCGAGTGGTCGTGGCGACGGTGGCTCGAAGAAGCCCGTCGACCAGCCCACCACCGCCTTCAGGACGGTGCGCCCCGCCGATGGTCAGGGGCGTGAGAACAAGCCGGACACCGCGGCCGCCAAGAAGCCCGTCGACCGGCCGACGACCGCGATCAAGGCCGTACGGGCGGGTGCCGCGCCCGAGTCGGAGGCCGAGCGGACCAGCCGTTTCGTCCCTCTGAAGTCCGCCGACGCGGCGCCCCGCAAGCCACAGCCCGCCGTCGGGACCGCAGCCGCCCCGTCCGTGCCTCCGCAGCCCAGTACCGCGCCGTCGCTCCCGGAGTCCGAGCGGACCAAGCAGCAGCCGCTGCCGCCCGAGCCCACCCCGGGTGAGCCCGCACCGATAGATCTCCTCGCACAGCTGACCAACACCCCGCCGCCGCCGGAGACACCGGTGCGGATTCTCGTGCGGCGGATCAAGATCTGGACGCCGCTCGTCGTACTTCTCGCGATCATCTTTGCGATCGTGCAGGCAGTCCGGCCGCTGCCCGAGCCGACGCTCGACCTCACCGCGCGCGAGACGTACGCGTTCGACGGCGGCAAGCCGTCGATGCCGTGGCCCGCGAAGGGCCAGGCGGCCGTCGGGGTCGACGGCCTCGGCGGCTTCGGGACGTTCGGTGAGCAGAAGCCCGTACCGATCGCCAGCGTGGCCAAGACGATGACGGCGTACGTCATCCTCAAGGAGCACCCGCTGAAGAAGGACAGCCAGGGTGCCCGTATCCCGGTCGACGCGAAGGCCGAGGCGGATGCGCAGCTCGGTGCTCAGAACGAGTCCGTGGTGGAGACCAAGAAGGGCGAGAAGCTCACCGAGTACGAGGCCCTCAACGCCATCATGATCGCGTCTGCGAACAATGTGGCGAGGCTGCTGGCTCGTTGGGACGCCGGTTCCGAGGAGGCGTTCGTCAAGAAGATGAACGCCGCCGCCAAGGACCTCGGAATGAAGAACACCACCTACACCGACCCGAGCGGCCTCGAGGCGACGACGGTCAGCACCGCCGAGGACCAGGTCAAGCTGGGCAGGAAGGCGATGCAGGACCCCGTGTTCCGCGAAGTCGTCGGAAAGCCGTCGTATGTGGACCGCAACGGCAAGAAGCAGGACAATTGGAACCGGCTCGTGCCCTTCAGCGGTGTGGGCATCAAGACGGGCACCAGCACCGCCGCGCAGGGCAATCTGCTCTTCGCGGCGCAGAAGCCGGTCGGCGGCACCACGCAGCTGATCATCGGCGCTGTGCTGCGGCAGCCCCCGTCCCCCTCGGACAACTCCATCCTCACGGGCGCCGTCGATGCGAGCAAGGTGCTGATCACCGCCGCGGCGGACTCCCTGACGAGCAGTAAGGTCGTCAAGAAGGGCGATGTCGTGGGGCAGGTCGACGACGGACTCGGCGGCACGACCCCGGTCGTCGCGACCAAGGACGTCTCGGCCGTGGGCTGGGCGGGCCTGACCGTGGACATCGCCCTCACCGATGACGGGAAGACCGTTCCGCACGCGGCGAAGGCGGGGACGACCGTCGGCATCATGACCGTGGGCAGCGGCCTCGGTCAGGTGAAGGTGCCGATCGCGCTCCAGGAGGATCTGAGGGAACCGGGCTTCGGCGACAAGCTGACCCGCATTCTCTGACGGGTCCCCCGTACCGTCCCGGGGCCCCGGCGCATTCCGCTGCCGGGGCCCGTGACGTACCGGCTCGACGTACCGGCTCGACGTCCCCGTGCCGTACGGCCTGTTCTTCGACGGCGGGCACGCCCTCCTCCGTCAGCGGCAGCGTCCTGTCGCCGCCCGGCTCGCACGGCCGCGTGAGCGTGCGCAAGGGGACGCGAGCCCCACCGGCGCAGGCCGAGAAGGGCGACGAGGTCTTCGCCCCCGGCCGGAAAACCCCAACCTGACAGCAACCTCGCCGTCCGCGGCGGCGTCTCCAGGGACGTCGGCCGCGGGCCACCGGCGCGCGTACGTGACGCCGCGCCGCCCCGGTTGCGGTGGGTGCCGCGTGCTAGCGTCGCGAGCGCCGATCCGTGTACGGTCCCCGCCCGACCAGCAGGGGAAGTCGCACCGAACCGGGTGGCGTGATCTCGGGGATGGACGCCGGGAAGACGGGGAGAGCCGCAGTGACCACCGTGGAGCCGACGCGCGCTGATGACGACAGCGGCGGCGCGAAGGGACGGATACGCGTGCCCGGCCCGCGGCGTGGGGAGGACGGCGAGGAGGGCGGCGGCGTCGCCGCCGTCGCAGATGGCCACGGGAGTGACGCCCCGGAGCATCCGGAAGCCACCGAGCGTTCCGGAGCCACCGAGCGTCCCCAAGCCACGAAGCGTTCCGAAGAGGCGAAAGGTGCCGAAGCCACCAAGGCTTCCGAGAACGCGAAACGTGCCGAAGCGGGGGAGCGTCTCGTAGCCGCAGAATCTCCGGAGCGTTCGGAAGACACGGAGCGTTCGGAAGCCACGGAGCATCGGAACGCCGGGGAACGTCCCGCGCGTCCGGAAGCCGGGAAACGTCCGGAGTCGCCGGAGCCGTCACGGCCCACCGGCCCTCAGACCGTCCCCGCACCTCCGTCCCGAGCCACCGGTCGGCCGGCGAAGGCGACAGCGCCCACGGCCACCCGGCTCGGCTCCGCGCTGCGCCGCGTCGCCCCGCGGCCCGTCCGTATCACCCTGCTCGTCGCCGCGGTGCTCCACATCGTGTGGTTCCTGCTGTTCGCGAACAGCGGGGGCGATCTGGCCGCACAGGATGCCTGGGCCGAGTTCGCCGGGCGCCATCCTGACTCGGCGTACAACCTGGCGTGGTACGGCGGGATGCACCCGGTCTCGTACAGCGTCATCTCGCCGTACCTCATGCATGTCCTCGGTGTGCGCACCACGATGATGATCGTCGGCACCGTCTCCTGCGGCCTGCTCGCGTTCATCCTCACCCGCAGCCGCGGTGTCGAGCGCCCGCTTCCGCCCGCCCTCGCGGGTACGTTCGCCTTCATCTGCAACGCTGTGTCCGGCAGGGTGACGTTCGGCCTCGGGGCGATGTTCGCGCTGGGCGCGGTCGCTCTCGTCTTCTCCTGGCCGCGCACCTGGCGCTCCCCGTCGCGGATGTACGTACGTGCCGGTGCGGCCGCGGTGCTCGCCGGGCTGGCGACCGCGGGCAGCCCGGTGGCGGGGCTCTTCCTCGGGGTGCTGGCCGCCGCCCTGTTCCTGGACAAGCGCCGCCCCGCCGCCTACGCCCTCGGGGTCACCCCGGTGATCGTCGTGGGTCTGTCCGCCTGGCTGTTCCCGTTCTCCGGTACGCAGCCGATGAGCTTCAGCACCGTCGTGCTGCCCTTCCTGTCCGCGGTCGCCGCGCTGCTGCTGGTGCCCGCGGAGTGGCGGACCGTACGGATCTCCTCCGCCGTGTACGCGCTGGGTGTCCTGCTGACCTGGATCATCGACTCCCAGATCGGCAGCAATGTCACCCGTCTCGCGCTGGTGTTCGCCGGTGTGGTCTTCGTGGCCGCGCTGCCCAAGGCCCCGTACCGCTCCCGCCGCTGGGCGGGGCTGTGCGTCGCCCTCGCGACCGTCACGGCCTGGCAGACGGTCAAGACCGTCGACGACGTCGTCAACACCACGCCGGAGGCAGCCTGGGCGCGGGAGCTCGCGCCGCTGGTCCACCAGTTGAACCAGGGCGACGCCGATCGCGGCCGGGTCGAGGTCGTCCCGGCCCGCAGCCACCGCGAGGCCTCCGCGCTCGCCCCGTACGTCAATCTGGCGCGCGGCTGGAACCGGCAGGCGGACCGCGAACGCAATCCGCTCTTCTACGAGGAGGGCATGCTCACGCCGGGCAGCTATCACATCTGGCTGAAGCGCTGGGCCGTCCGCTATGTGGTGCTGCCCAAGGACGAGCCGGACGGCGCGGGGGCCGACGAGGCGCGGCTCATCGAGGCGGGCCAGCCGTATCTGAGGAAGGTGTGGTCGGACGCCAACTGGAAGCTCTACCGGGTGGTCGGTCCGACACCGCTGGCCGACCCGCCGGCGAGCGTACAGCGGGCCGGCGCCGGAGAGCTGATCGTCACCGTGCCCTCCGCCGGCCCGGTCCTCATCCGTATCCCGTACTCGCCGTGGCTCGGGCTGGTCGACGGCGACGGCAAGGGCGTCGAGCCGCCGGCGCCATACGAGAGCGGCGAGGGCTTCCGGAACCTCAACGGCTGTCTGACCAAGGAGGTCCAGTACGGCCTCGACGGCGCGCCGGAGGACGAGTGGACGCTGCTGCACGCTCCGCGTGCGGGCACCTACCGGATCGCGGCCCCGTACCAACTGCCCCGCGGCACGCCCTGCCCGGATGCGAACTGAGCTGATCCGACCTGAACTGGCCGGAGTTGATCCGAACTGACCAACGCCGCACCCGGTCGTCGTACGACTCCGCCCGAACCGTGGTGTCCTGTCCCTTGGGTATTGCTCTGGCCAATAAGCTCCAGAACCAACAGACTTGGCTGAGCGTCATGTGACGACAACGGGCTGTATGCGCCTGATGTGGGCGCCGGGGGCGACGGACGGGGCGGCGGAGTGGACATCCGGATCAGCGTCGAGGGCAGCAGGGACCAGGGCAGAGAACTGCAAGGCATCGCCGGGTGGCTCAAGGACGACGAGTCGTTCACCCAGCACTGGACATTCAAGTCGGAATCGGTGCCCGGCCGGGCGGGCGCGCTGGAGGACCTCGTCGTCGCTCTCGCCGCACATGCCGCGGTGTCGACGCTGGACGCCCCGGTGCGCGCCATGGTCGGCGCACTCATGGGGTGGCTGCGCAGCCGGGTGCGGCTCAGCCACGGCAACCGGACCGTGGTGAAGATCCGGGTGACGGGCCGCCCGGCGGTGAGCATCACCCAGGACGACCTCACCGCCGAGCACATTCCCGATATCGTCCGGCGGGTCAGCGAGGAGCTGGAGTCCGGCGCGGCCGGTGGTGCGTGAGCCGTGACCCCCGTTGTCCCCGATCGGAGGGGCTCGCGGGCATTCCTCGTCGGTGTGCCCCGGGTGACCGAAGGCGGATTCGAACCGCTGAAGTACGTCGAGCGGAATCTCAAGGACCTGGCATCCGTGCTGTCCGAAGGGGACCGGCCCGACGGGAAACGCGGGATCATCCCGCAGGACGCGATCACCGTCCTCGCCTCCCCCAGCCAGCGGAAATGGCTGAAGGAACTGAAACGGGTGGGGGAGGAGACGACCGACCTCCTCTTCTTCTACTTCGCCGGCCACGGCTACCGCGATCCCTTCGACAACCAGCTGTATCTGATGACGCAGGACGCCGACCTCGACGTCAATCCCGCCGTGGCCTGGTCGCATGTGCTCAAGACGCTCGAGCGCACGCACTTCCGGCACGCGGTGTTCCTCCTCGACTGCTGCAACTCCGGTGTGGCCGTGGAAGGCCGGGGTGCCGGGCAGACCGGGCACTACACCCTCTCCTCCGCCCTGCCCACCAAGACCCAGCCCTCGGAGGGCATCAAGGTGGACCAGGGTCCGCCGCGCAGCCGCTTCACCCATGAGGTCATCCGTGCGATGGAGCAGGTCGGTCCGGACTCGCCCGAGCTGACCATGCAGGAGCTGTACGACCGCCTGTACGCGGCGGCCCGCACCTGGCCCGTGAACCTCGGTGACGACTTCGGCGACGGGTGGGGGCCCAAGGGCGGCAGCAGCGGCGACGGCCCCGACATCGTCATCGCCCGCTTCACCCCTCACGAGAACCGGCCCGTCGGTGAGCAGCAGGACACCACCGCGCCGCCCCCGGTTCCGCCGCCGCGGCAGCGGACGCCCACCGGGCCCGAGGCCGGAGCGCCGGCCGGAGCGCCGGTCCTGCGGTGGCCGGCCGACCGCTGGAAGACCGTGACGGCCGGTGCCGCCGCCCTGCTTCTGGCCATCGGGATCCTGCTGTATCCCGGGCAGGGCGCCGACTCCCATGCCATGGACTGCCTGCCGCCGCTGGAGCTGCGCGTGATGACCGGTATCGAAACGCATGCCGCGGTCTCGCGCGCCGTCACCGCGTACATGGGGAGCGCCGACAACCGCGTACCGCTCGGCAAGGACGACAGGGCGCCGGGGAACTGCCGCCGGGCCAACTTCACGGTCTACGAGGCCGGGACGGGCCCGACCGTCGACGCGTTCGGGGCGACCGCCGCCTGGGCGGGCCACCGTGACAGCGTGGGCGGCACGGCTCCCCAGGTGGTGGCGTCGGCCGCTGCCGGCGGGCCCTGCCCGGCCGCCTCCGGCAGCTCGGTGCAGCAGACCGGCGCGCAGGGGAAGGACGCGGCGACCTGCTTCGACCCGTTGCAGGACGTCGGTCCGCAACCCGACCTCCTGGTCGCCGGGTCGAGCACCGAACTCGGCCGCATCGGAACGCAGCTCGAACGCGCCCCCGGCCCGGCCGAGGTGGTGAAGCTGGGGTCCGCGGGCTACTCGCCTCTCGTCCTCGCCGTTCCCGCCTCGCTGGAGAAGAAGCTCGAGGCGCAGGGCGTGCAGCGGACCGGCACCTCCTGGGACACGCTGCTGGCCGCGATGGAGGAGGTCGCGCCCACGATGCCGCTGCTCCGCCCCGATCCGGCCACCTCCAGCGCCGGACTGCTGCACACCGTCGGCCTCTACGAGGCGAGCGACGGTCTGTTCGCCGGCGGCAAGGGGGCGGACGCCAAGGGCGTGGAGGAACTGCTGCGGGGCAACGGCGCCCCGGCGCCCGCCTCCGACGCCGACAGTCTGCTCTGCGCCTTCGACAAGGGCGAGCGCGGCCACCCCCGCCTCGGCAAGGCCGCCGCACTGGTGTCGGAGAAGGCGGTCGCCGACTTCAACCTCGGTACCAGCCGGGAGGGTTCCGCCTGCGGCAACAGCAAGCCGGCCGACGAGAAGTCGCGGTTCCTCGCCTACTACCCACGGGGTGTGCCCGCGCTGGACATGCCGCTGGCCCAGGTGCGCTGGAAGGGCGCGGAGGACACCGACCGGCGTACGGCAGCCATCCGCCAGTTCCGTGCCTGGCTGACCGGGAAGGGCAGCGGCGTCTTCCTCGGCGGACTGGTGCGGGGCGTGGAGGCGGACGGCTGGCCCGCCCCGCCCGGCGGAGCCGCCTGGCAGGACACCAGGAGCAGCGGTGTCGTGGGGGATGTGTCCGTCGTGACCGAGACGGCCGACGGCCGTACCGCCGACACCGTCGTGGAGCAGTACACCAAGACGCGTGTACCGGGCCAGGTGCTGTTCCTCGTCGATGTCTCGGGGTCGATGGCCTGGGGCGGGAAGCCGGCGATGGCGGATGCCGCACTGCGCCGTTCCCTCCGGCGTCTGGGGCCGGAGGACACCTACGGGATCTGGTCGTATCCGAAGTCCGCGGACCACCCGGACCAGGCGCGTACGGAGATCGAGCCAGGCACCCCGGGCGACGACCGGGCGAAAGCCCTGGCCTGGGTGGACTCCCTCTCCACGAGGCGGATGAGCAGCAGCGGTGCCGCCGTCTACGAAGTGGTGGAGCGTGCCCTGCGCGAGACCAGCGGTGAGAAGGGGCGGCCGCTCATCGTGCTGATCACGGACGGGGACGACCGGCCGGAGGGGGATTCCGTGGAGGACGAGGCGCAGGCGCTGGGACGGGAGCAGGGGGCGGATGACAGCACCCGGGCGCTCGTGCTGTCCGTACGGCTCGACGGCTGCACCAAGGAGATCCGCAGGTTCGAGAACCCGGACCGTACGGGCTGCTTCTCGGGGCGGGCGGACCAGGCCGCCGAGGAGCTGGCCGAACAGGTGGCCAACCAGGTACGGGGAGGCACGAGTGACGATGCGTCATAGCCGCCGGGCCGCGATGGCGGGGGCCGCACTGCTGCTCTGCGCGGGCTGCTCCTCGGGCGGCGACGCGGCCCCGGACCCCGGTCCGTCGGAGGGGAAGGTGCGGGTGCTGCGCGTGGCGACCGCCTCCGACGTGTCGCAGGGCCCGGTACGGCAGCGGCTGATCGAGGCCTGGGACCGGTCACAGCGCGACGTACGGGTGGAGATCGTCCAACTCCCCGCGGCCGCGGACGACCAGCGCAGCCAGATGGTGGCGGCGCTCCAGGCCCGCAGCGCGGACTACGACGTGGTGAACATCGATGTGACCTGGACCGCGGAGTTCGCCGCGGGCGGGCTGATCGAGCCGCTCGACGGAGATCCGCTCAAGGGGATGTGGCCCCAGGTGGCGGAGACCGCCCGGTACGAACGCAAGGTCTGGGCCGTGCCGTTCAACACCGACGCGGCTCTCCTCTACTACCGCGACGACATCTGGAAGGACACAAAGCGGCGGCCGCCGTACACCTGGGGCGAGCTGGAGACCGCCGCGGCCGACGCCACGGACCACCGGCAGGTGAGACAGGTCTTCGAACACGGCTACGCCGCCCAGCTCGACGAGTACGAAGGGCTGACGGTGAACGCCCAGGAGGCCGTCTGGGCGGCCGGGGGCGAACTCGTCGACAAGGAGGGCAAGGTACGGGCCAGGACCGTGGAGACCCAGCGGGGGCTGACGGATCTGGTCGACCACTACCAGGACCTCATGCCGCCTGAGACCAGCACGGCGGACGAGCTCGACAGCCTGGAGATGTTCCGGGACGAGAAGGTGCCCTTCATGCGCAACTGGCCGTACGTGTACAACGTGCTGTCCGCCAAGGGCTCCAAGGTCGCGGGGAAGTTCCACGTCGTACCTCTGCCCGGCCCGGGCGGGAAGGGGGCGTCGGTGCTGGGCGGCCAGAACCTCGCGATCACGCAGGACAGCCACCACCCCGACGACGCCCGCCGTTTGCTCGACCATCTCGTCCGGCCGGAGCAGCAGCGCTGTCTGCTGGAGGCCGGTTTCGCACCGGTCCTGAGGGCGTCCTACGACGCGCACGGCCCCGGCTGCTCGCTGCCGGACACCGGCCTCTCGGGTGGCGGGGAGTCCTCAGCAGGGAGCCCCGGGGACGGAGAGTCCTCGGCAGGGAGCGCGGGAGGCGGGGAGTCCTCGGGGAAGGGGGAGAAGGAGGATCCGGGTACGGCCTCGGAGTCGGCGGCCCACGGACTGCCGCCCTACACCGAAGCGTTGCGCAAGGCCTTGGGCAACGCCCGGGCGCGGCCGGTGACCCCGTACTACGCGGCCTACACGGAGCTGGTGCAGACCGAGGTTCATGACCTTCTGGAGAACCGCTCGGGAAACGGCACGGTGGCCACCGATCTCGACAAGGGCCTGAAAAAGATCATGAATGGAGGCTGATCGGAACGCCTCCGGAACTCCCGGACTCTGGCGACCTTCTTGCCGCCCCGCCTCTCCCTCTGCCTCCATGCCTCATGCATAGTGGGTCCGCCCTGAATCGCCGGTCAGTCCGAGGAACCTTGTCGATGGCGTGTGAGCAGTGCGGCGGACATGAGGACACGTTGTCGGGACAGCCGTGCGTGTGCCGTTTCATGAGGCCGGGGCACGGCCGACGGTCCGCGCGGGTGCGGAGCCAGGACACGCGGGTGCGCAGCCGGTCCGCGCGGGCCGCCGGAGCGGCTGTCGGGCAAGACCGTCGCGGTCATCGGAACCAGGACGCGTGGGCGCGGAGCCACGACACGTGGGTCGTCCGCGAGACGTTGTACGGCCGCTGGACCACGTTGCCCCGCCGCAGGAAGGCCGGTGTGGCGGTGGGTGCCGTCCTCGCGCTGTCCGGCCTGATCGGGCTGGGCATGCTGGTGGCCTCCTCGTCCCTCTTCTCCGGCTTCTCCGGCTCCGACACCCGTACGCAACAGGCCGCCGAGCCCGACGTACGGAAACCGCCGAAACCGAGCCTGATCCTGCCGACCGTGGACCCGGCCGGGCCGGACCTCCCGGAGGACGGGGAGTCCTCCGGTTCCCCGGGCGGTGCCGCCGAGCCCCCGCACGCGACGGTCACCGTCCGCCCGGACTCGATCCCCGCCGAGCACGGCGAGGTCACGTACGACGCGTGGGCGGGTCACGGCTGCGTCGCGCCCAAGGGGGGCGGCTACTACGCGTACGGCACCTACTCCGACGGCATCGAGGGCTGGTACTCCGTCGGCTCCGGTGGCCATGACGGGGACGGGTGCGACGGCTCCTTCTCCGCCGTCCCCATGTCGGGGCGCGCGACGGAGGACGAGGGCGGCCGGGTGGTGTGGTGGTGGTCGGTGGGCAGGGACTCGGACGAGTGCGCACTCGGGGTGTGGGTGCCCACCAGCGACAACGGCCGCGATGTGGCGGGCGACCCCACGATGTACCAGGTGCTCTCCGACCCCAATGAGCGGGATTCGGTGTACGACGCCTTCCTCATCGATCAGGCCGCCAACCGCGGACGCCTCGTGGAGGCCGGGACCTACCCGGTGGAGGACGGCCGTATCGCGGTGGAGATGCTCGACCGGGGCCGGGACTGGAACCACTACGGTCCGACGTACGCCCACCACGCGGCGGCCCAGATGAAGGTCGTCTGCCAGAAGTCCTAGGGCGTGTTTCGAAAGTAGCGCCGTCCGCCCGAAGGGCGGGGGTCGCGGCGGTTGGTGCGTGCGATCGCAAGGCGGTGGGGGTACCCCGGCCGGAGGCTGGGGGAGGTCGTCCTCGTACTGGGGTCCCCCATGCCGAAGGCCAGGGGAGTACTCGGACGAGCCCGACAACGCAGCGAGCGTGCGTGCCAGGCGTCGCGGGCCTGGGGGCACTCCCCCAGCCTTCGGCCGGGGGCACCCCCACCCGGACGGAGTCTGGGGGAGGGACTTTCGAAACACGCCCTAGCTGACCTGCCGAAGCCACTGACGGGAATGCAGGGCCCGTCCGCCGGGACCGGGGGCCGGGAGTCACCGCGCCGGCCGACGGCCCGTCAGCGATCGACGGGCGCTGCCGTGCCGGGCTCTGCCATGCCGAGTTCTGCCGTGTCGGTCTCCGCCGTGCCGGTGTCCGCCGGGAGGCCCGGCTCGTCGGTCGGGGCGGGTTCCTGTGCCGGGAAACCTGGTTCCGCGCCCGGCCCGGCCTCCTCCGGCCGGGCCGCGAGGGTTTCCAGGATCGGCTGCCCGTACTTGGCCAGCTTGCTGTCGCCGACACCGCTGACCGCCGCGAGCTCCTCCAGGGTCGAGGGGGCCACCGTCGCGATCTCGCGCAGCGTCGCGTCGTGGAAGATGACGTAAGCCGGTACGCCTTGTTCCTTCGCGGTGGCCCCGCGCCAGGCGCGGAGCTGTTCGAACGCCGGCACGGCCTCCGAGGGAAGATCGACGGCCGCAGTGCGACGGGAGGCGGTCCTGGCCGCCTTCGCGGCACGCGCGGCGCGCTCGGGCTCACGGCGCAGCAGCACCTCGCGCCGGCCGCTCAGCACCTCGGCGCTCGCGTCGGTGAGCACCAGCGTGCTGTAGTCGCCCTCGACGGCGATGAGCCCCTGGGCGAGCAGTTGGCGCACCACACCGCGCCACTCCGTTGCGCTCAGTTCGGTGCCGATGCCGAACACCTTCAGGGAGTCGTGGTCGTGCTGGATGACCTTGGCCGTCTTCTTGCCGAGCAGGATGTCGATGATCTGACCCGCGCCGAACTTCTGACGCCGCTCGCGGTCGAGCCGGACCACGGTCGACAGAACCTTCTGGGCGGGGACCGTGCCGTCCCAGGAGGCCGGTGGCGACAGACAGGTGTCGCAGTTGCCGCACGCGGTGCTCTTCTCCCCGAAGTAGGCGAGCAGTTGGACGCGCCGGCAGTCGACGGTCTCGCAGAGCGCCAGCATGGCGTCGACATGGGCACCGAGACGGCGGCGGTGGGCCGCGTCCCCCTCGGAGGTGTCGATCATTCTCCGCTGCTGTACGACGTCCTGGAGGCCGTACGCGAGCCACGCGGTGGACGGCAGCCCGTCGCGCCCGGCGCGGCCCGTCTCCTGGTAGTAGCCCTCGACCGACTTGGGCAGATCGAGATGGGCGACGAACCGTACGTCCGGCTTGTCGATGCCCATCCCGAACGCGATCGTGGCGACCACGACCACACCGTCCTCGCGCAGGAAGCGGGCCTGGTTGCCGGCGCGGACACGGGCGTCGAGCCCCGCGTGGTAGGGGAGTGCCTCGATCCCGTTCTGCACCAGGAACGCGGCCGTCTTCTCCACGGAGGCCCGCGACAGGCAGTAGACGATGCCCGCGTCGCCCGCGTGCTCGGTGCGCAGCAGCTCCAGGAGCTGGCGCTTGGGCTCGTTCTTCGGCGCGATGCGGTACTGGATGTTCGGCCGGTCGAAGCTCGCCACGAAATGGCGGGCGTCCTCGAGGTTCAGCCGGGACGCGATCTCGGCGTGGGTGGCCTCGGTGGCGGTCGCGGTCAGGGCGATACGCGGCACGGTGGGCCAGCGCTCGTGCAGGGCCGACAGGGCGAGGTAGTCGGGCCGGAAGTCGTGCCCCCACTGGGCCACGCAGTGTGCCTCGTCGATGGCGAACAGTGAGATCGTGCCCCGGTCCAGGAGCCGCAGCGTCGACTCGACCCGCAGCCGCTCGGGGGCCAGATAGAGGAGGTCCAGCTCGCCGGCGAGGAACTCGGCCTCGACGAGGCGCCGCTCCTCGAAGTCCTGTGTGGAGTTCAGGAACCCGGCCCGGACACCGAGCGCCCGCAGCGCGTCGACCTGGTCCTGCATGAGTGCGATGAGCGGCGATACGACCACGCCGACGCCGTCCCGTACGAGTGCGGGAATCTGGTAGCAGAGCGACTTGCCGCCGCCGGTCGGCATGAGGACGAGCGCGTCGCCGCCGGCGGCCACATGCTCGATGATCTCCTGCTGCCCTCCCCGGAACGTGTCGTAACCGAAGACGCGGTGCAGGACCCGCGACGCGTCGCTCGCCTCGGGACGGTTCTCGGGGCTGGTCATTGGTTCAGTCTAGGAGGCACCGCCCCGCGGAACCGGCCCGTCCCTCCATCTGCCCCCGGGGCCCGGGCCGCCGCCTACTGTGCGCCGGGATCACGGCGGCGGTCGGGCAGGGCGCGGATGTCGTCGCCCAGCCCGGGGGCGGAGATGTCATGTCCTTGCGCGAAGCTCTTCAGCGTCGCGGGCCCCTGCTCCTTGCCGGCCCGGTAGGTGTAGCAGACTTCCACCTGCCGGCACTGCGGGCAGAAGCCGCCGGCCACGAAGGGGGACAGCGGAACCGGGCCCTCCGGACCCAGGACGTAGAACATGTCGTCGGCGACAGGCGCGGCCCAGGTGAACGTCCGGCGTTCGAAGTCCGGATGGTCGCCCATGGCATGATCCGCAACCACGGCGAAGGTGTGCGACTTCGGCTGGTACGAGCACGACACCGTCTGCAGCCATGGCACGTCCTTGAGGAACTGTGCCTTGGCCAGGGCCTTTTCGAGGTGATGCGCGCGCTCGGTGACGCGCAGGGCGGACTCGTGCTGGTTCCGGGGCTTGTTGCCGTGAGCGGCCCGGTTGCGCTCCTGCCGCAGGGCGGTGAGGTGCGCGGCCATGCCCGGATCCTCGGGCGTGTCACCGAGAGCGGCCAGGAGCCCGGGGACCAGCTGGGGGTGGTCCGCGGCGAGTGGGCGGAGGTTGTCGAGGAAAGCCGTCCACGTGCCGAACATGGCTCCGCTCCCGAGGTAGGCGCTCCGGAGCGCCGACACATTGCGCCGGCCCACGCCCATCCGATGACCACGGCTGTCGGCCCGGTTGCCACTCCACCCCTGGATCAGCGCCGCCGCGGTGACGGCGATCGTGATGGTGAGGATCTCGGCGGCGTCGAGCAGTGCCTCGTACTGCTCCTTGGGAGTGCCCGCCCGCTGTAACGCGCGGACGGCGCGGGCCGCGGGATGGGGCAGCGTACTCCGCGCGCTCTCCAGCACCTGCGATCCGGACAGAGGCCGGTCGCCCTCCAGTCGCCCGTCACCACCCGGCGGCGCCGCCCTCGTGGCGGGGCCGGCCTTGGGCGCCGCCCTGGTGGTGGTGTCGGCCGGTGGCGCGGCACGAGGCACCGGCCGGCTGGGGGGCGAGGCGGAGGCCGGTGGTGCGGCATGGGCATGCGAGGGCTGGTGACGCCTGCGCCACTGCCATCGTCTGATGAGCAGCCGGATCCAGGTGGGGAGCATTCCGAAGGCGGTGACGAAGAAGATCACGGCCAGCAGCGTGTCCAGCCATACGGGCAGGGAGGTCGGTTGGCCCTCGGTGGGGATGGAGACTGCTGCCAGGAGTCCCCACCCCGCGGTCATCCAGAACGCCCAGTCCCGGTACAACGGGCCGTCGTACAGCCGGAGCACCACGTTCCGCCGTTTCGGCGGGGGCAAGGGCGGAGCCGATGGCGTGAATCTGGCGTTACCTTTCATAACCGTATGGTGCCGCCGCGTCACGCTTCGGAACTAGCCTTACACGCACATCAGTTGACACTTGTAACACTTAAGGGTCCAGCTGAAGCGCGGAGTGGTCCGAAGGCGACTGCGCCACTCTCCCGCGTGGCGCGGAGGGGAGAGCCGGGCTCAGGCGGCCTTCTCCACCTCGCGACGGACGGCCGCGGTCCACGCCGCCCGCAGACGCTCGTACTCCTCCCGCTCGTCCGGCCACAGCGGACGGCCCGAGCGGGCCGCGAGGAACGCGCGGATCGCCGCGTTCGCTTCGGATGCGGACGGGCAGGGGGAACCAGAGGCAGGGGAGTCGGACATGGCATCCAGAGTAGGGGCACAGTCTGACAATCGGTCCTATCCTGCGTGGTGATATCGGCCCCATCCCCTCTTGCATGGTGATATTCGCCCCATCCCGTCCCGCGAGCCGGTTACGGGCGGGGCGGGCGTGTGGCGCGCATCACGCCCGCCGGGGCTGAGCGTGGGCATGCCGGGCATGACGAGGGACGGTCGCGCGGAGGGCGGCGACCGTGCGTCCGAACCCGTGCCCCGGTGAGGCGGGCGGCCGCGCCGGGCAGGCCGCGTGTCGACGCGTCCGGCCGCAGCCGCTCCGGACTGATCGCCCATACAGGCGACCTCCCGCGTGATCCTGATTGACGCCGGACGGCAGAGGTCACGACTACAGGAGCCGCTACGGGCCATCACCGGATCGCCCCCCTCCGCCCCGCATCGATTGGGACCTGACCATGACCACGTTCCACGCGGCGGTCGTCCACCCGGACCAGACCGTGACCTACTGCGGCACCGTCGACCAGGGTCATGTCGACGCCGTACGAGCCCTGGCCGAGCCCGAAGGTGCCCCGAGGGTCGTCCGTGACCACCCCGAGCAGCCCGGAACCCTGTTCGTGCTCCGCGACGACGGGGAACTCGACTGGTACGTTCCGTCCGAATACGTCCCGTTCGGTGCTCCTGACGCCCCTCGGGGAGGTCCGGCCCGTCAGGGCGGGGCCGAGTCCGCGCTGGAGACGGACACGGAGACGGAGCGGGCCGCTGATTCCGCCGACGAGGTCACGGGGCCCGATTACGTGCCCGGCGCGATCCGGTTCGGGAACCAGATGATCGGCGGGGCCATGGATCACCCGGAGAACCCGGCGCGCGCCGTCTGGCACACCACCGAATCCCCGGCAGGCGGGAACTTCATCACATCCGTGGCCACGTTCCTGATGAAGGTGGCGTCGGAGCCGCAGGTCATCTATGACCCCGTGACGGACAGGCTCGGCCAGTTCGGGCCCATGAGCCGGAGCGCACGGGCGCTGAGGAACGACGGCTCACGCCGTACCAACCGCGAAGGCCGTGTGTGCATCCAGGTGGAGGTGCTCGGCCGCGCCGCCCGGCCCTTCACACAGAGCTTCGACCCGGCGACGAAGCCGACCTTCCGCAGCCTTCTCACGGCGATGCGGGCGCATGGCATCCCGGATGTCTGGCCTGCCGGAAAGCCCGTGCCGAGTGCGACATCACCGATGCCCCGGCCCCGCCCCACATGGCAGGGGAAAGGCGGCCACTTCGGGCACTGCCATGTGCCGGGCAACACGCACTGGGATCCGGGTGCGATCGACACGAGCCTCATCCCGGGCGCACCCCTCGCACCGGCCACCCCGGACTACGACGAGAGCTGACGGCCGCTCGTCGCGAGGTGCAGGGAAGGTCTTGGGGGCCGCTCCAGCAACGCCCACCGTCCCTGAGCTGCCGCAGTCTTGACTCTGCATCAGGTGATGAAACGCCCCGGATCGCCCGACGGCTCCGGGACGTTCGCGGTGTGCCGGTACCAGGCTTAACGAACGCGTTACGAGCCATTGGGTCTGGTGTCACAGTGACCAATGAGGCTTATGGTGCTGACCGTCATTGTCGATACCGAAAGGGGTCAGTCACCCTCGCTCATGGAATATCGGTCCTCCCCCACGATCCGACCAGGATGGGACCACATCTATGCAGAATCTGCCGGAACGCGCTCAGGCGTTCCGGGGGCTCATCGCCGCGCGCCCGGACACGGTCGGGCCGTTGGCGGAAGGGCAGTCCCTGTACACCCCGTTCGTCGGCCGCTCCGATGGGCGCCGCAGCTCCTTATCGTGCTCAGGTACCTCTCCGGGAGAGTTCTCCGCACGGTGCGCACCGTGCGGGGCGTGCGATGGCGCCACCGGTTGCCCTCCTGAGCTGCCCCTGACCGATGCGGTCATCACCCCCCGTGCCCGGGGGGTCGCGGATGGGCCCCGCCTCACTGGTCTACCGCCCTGCGTCCGGATGTACGGACCTGTTGTGCTGACGATGTGTCAGCACGGGCCTGTCCCGGGCACCGAGGGGGGCAAAGATGTACTTTGCCCCGAGTTCATCGCCGCGAATGCACCGAGGCTTTTCGGAGCATTGACCGAGTGCCCCGAGGGGCGTGTCCCCGGAAGCACGGCCCGGAGCCCATGGCCGGGCGCCGGGCATGCCGGCGCGAGGCGTCCCCGCCCCCGGCCCACCCGGTCCCTCGGGTCCACCGGGCCCGCCCGGTTCTCCCGCTCCCGCCCCAGGTGCCCCACCACACCCCGTAGGGCGGGTTTCGAAAGTCCCTCCCCCAGACTCCGTCCGGGAGGCGCCCCCAGGCCCGCGACGCCTGGCACGCACGCTCGCTGCGTTGTCGGGCTCGTCCGAGTACGCCCAGTACGAGGACGACCCTCCGCCTTGCGATCGCACGCACCAGCCGCCGCGACCCCCGCCCTTCGGGCGGACGGCGCTACTTTCGAAACACGCCCTACGCCGACAGGCGTCAGGCCCCGCCGAAGATCCGGCCTCACCAGACCCTAGGCCTGTCGCACATCCGGCTCATTCCCGCAGCCGCAGCTGCGCTTCTGCGGGCCCCGGGGAACCGGCGTTCGCCGATGCCGCCCGGCCTTCTGGCAATCCCAGTCCCGGGCAGGAGACCTCGGTATGCGCCGCCGTTCCGTGGTGCCGGAGACCCGGATGAGCCCCCTCTCGTAAGGAAGGAAACTCCCAGGTGCTCACTACGCACCACTCGAGCGCACCGCACGCGACCCTTGATCCGCCCGGCCCTCGGCACGAGACGCTCCCCACCGGCGGGCGTGTGCTGACGGTCGGTACGCCCGGACCGAGGCTCGACCAGCTGACACAGACCCTGCTGTCGACCGGGCACGAGGTGAGCCATGCCGTGCCGGGGCAGGTGAACCTGCACGGCCGGCAGGCCCCGCCGGACGCGATCGTCGCCCTCGACGAAGGGCGGGACGGTCTCGACACCATCCGGGAGATCCGCGCCGTGCCCGCGGGCCGGGCGCTGCCGCTGCTCATGGTCACGGCCGACCACCGGTCGGCCGATGTCGCGGACCTGCTGCGGCACGGGGCGGACGACTGCTTACCGGACACCTCGTCACCCGACGAGCTGTCGGCCCGAATAGAGGCCAAGCTGCGCCGCGTTCCGGTGCCCGTCGAGAATCTGATCCTCGACCCGCGCACCGGCCTGTACTCCCATCAGCACTTCCTGGACGAACTCGACCGGGAGTTCCAGCGTCCCGAGGTACGGCGCGGCGGCATCATGGCTGTGGTCAGCGTGGCCGAGATGGGCGCGCTGGAGTCCCGGCTGGGGCCGCGCGTACGCCGTGAGGTCGCCGAGCGGCTGGCCGGCGTGACCGAGCGGCTGGGCAGCGCCTGCGACCGGCTCGGATGGGACGACGACGGCCATCTGCTCATGCTGATGCCGGGCGTCGACGAGGACGCGGCACGCCGCAGCCTCGAGAAGTTCGCGCATACGGTGGCCGGCACCCGGTTCGTCGTCGCCGACGAGAACGTCCGGCTGACCCCGGCGATCGGCTGGGCACCGCTGGCCGAGTGCGACGGTCACCAGCAGGCCGTCGAAAAGGCCCGGGACGCGGCCGCCGAGGCACTGGAACACCGTGATCTGCGCCCGGTGATGTACGCGCCGTGGATGCGCGGCACACCGCGCCGGCGCCATGCCCTCGGCGCCTCGGTCCGCGCCCTGCTGGCGGCACTCTCCCCGGTCGTCGTGCTGCTGTTCGGTGTGGGCGTGCCGTTCACGCTGTACCAGCAGGCGTACGAGCTGGGCTGGGACGTCGGTTCGGCCATGTACTGGGTGGTGGTGGCCGGGCTCCTGGTGTCCGCGGGTCTGATCGTCCTGGAGTGCCTGTTCGCGCTCGACTCGGTGCCGCGGCCCGAGCGGCCCTCCCAGCCGTATCCACCCGCCAGCGCGGTCATCGCCGCGTATCTGCCGAACGAGGCCGCGACCATCGTCGAGACGGTCGAGTCGTTCCTGCGCCTGGACTACCCGAACGACCTGGAGATCGTCCTCGCGTACAACACACCGCACCCGCTGCCCGTGGAGGACACGCTCCGCGAGATCGCACGGCGTGACCCGCGTCTGGTACTGCTCCCGGTGGAGGGCAGCACCTCCAAGGCGCAGAACATCAACGCCGCGGTCACCCGGGTGCACGGCGAGGTCGTCGGTATCTTCGACGCCGACCACCACCCGGCGCCGAACGCCTTCCAGCACGCCTGGCACTGGCTCTCGAACGGCTATGACGTCGTCCAGGGCCACTGCGTCATCCGCAACGGCGACAGCTCCTGGGTCTCCAAGCTGGTGGGGGTCGAGTTCGAGACGATCTACGCCGTCTCCCACCCGGGCAGGACCCGGCTGTACGGCTTCGGTGTGTTCGGCGGCTCGAACGGCTTCTGGCGCACCGATCTGCTGGCCCGTACCCGGATGCACGGGTCCATGCTGACCGAGGACATCGACTCCACCCTGCGCGCGCTGAGCGAAGGCGCCCGGATCACCGTGGACCGCACGCTCATTTCCCGCGAACTCGCGCCCACCACACTGAAGTCGCTGTGGAACCAGAGGTCGCGCTGGGCACAGGGCTGGCTCCAGGTCTCCCTCAAGCACCTGTGGCGCGCCCTGCGCTCCCCGGCCTTCACGCTCCGCCAGAAGGCCGGACTGTTCGTGCTGCTCGGCTGGCGGGAGGTGCAGCCGTGGCTGTCGCTGCAGATCCTGCCCATCCTGCTGTACTCGGCATGGAAGGCGGGCGGGGTCGACGAGCTCGACTGGACGGTTCCGGTCTGCCTGCTGGCCATGCTGTTCACGCTGTCGGCCGGGGTGGTACAGGCGGCGTTCGCCTGGCGGCTGGCCGTACCGGAACTGCGCCGTCGCCGTGGCTGGTTCTGGCGCTATCTGCTGGTGACGACCTTCTTCTACACCCACTTCAAGAACATGCTGGCGCGGCACGCGTGCCTGAAGGAGGCGCTGGGCGACCGGCAATGGCGGGTCACTCCCCGCGCGGCGGCAGCGAAGGCGGTGAACGGACCGTGAGCCTCCCGTCCTCCGGCCGTGCGCCGACGGCCGCATCCGCGGACCGGGCGGCCGCATCCGCGGACCCGGGAGCCGCATCCGCGGACCCGGGAGCCGCACCCGTGGGCCCGGCGGCCGGCAGTCCCGCTGGGCCCCCCGGCGCAGCTGTGCAGGCCACTGACGGATCCGGGCGGCCCGGCGTGGCTGCCCCCGGGGCGCCCGGCGCCGTCGTACCGGCCGTCACCGCCGCCGTACCGGCCGCTGAGTCGGCCGGGCCGGCCGCCGATGCCCGTCCGCAGCATCCGCCGGAGGGGTCCCCGCCCGGCAGCCGGGCCCGTGAGGTCGAGGGCTTCCGAGGTCTCGCCGCGCTCAGCACGGTGGTCTTCCACGTCTGGCAGCAGTACTTCCGGTACGACGCCGACGGCTCCCACCCGCCCGTGGACAATCCCTTCCTGGGAGCGCTGATCTCCCTCGAAGTGATCGACTTCTTCTTTGTGATGTCCGCGTACCTGCTGACGCTGACGTACGCACGCGCGGCCATCGACGGGGGGCGGACCCGGACGGCCGGGACGTTCCTGTTCCGGCGGGCGATCCGGATCGTGCCGCTCTACTTCTTCGCGGTCCTCGTCGTCTGGTCGGTCCGCAATCCGACACTGCCGGGCAACTGGCTCGATCTGGTCGAGCATCTGACGTTCACGCATGTCTTCGACAAGCAGCAGATCTTCTACACCATCGGCCCGACCTGGTCCTTGTCGCTGGAGGTGCTGTTCTACGTCCTGCTGGTGACGCTCGGGCCCCTGGCGGCACGCGCCTGCCGGTCGATCCGTACGCGGAGGGCGCGGGTGGCCGTATGCGCCGGCGGCTGCCTGGTGCTGTACGCCGCGCCGCTCGTGTGGATCGCCACAGCACACTACGGGTTCGAGGTGCCGCACACCGACTGGCCGGTCTACTTCGGTCCGCAGGCCCGCTTCGGCGGGTTCGCGGCAGGCATGGGGCTGGCCGTCCTGACGGTCGCCCTGGGCCGGCGGGGCCGTCTGCGCGCCTGGTCGGCGACAGCGCTCCGGGTGGCCGCGCTGGCGGGCCTCTATGTCCTGTCGCTGCTCACCACCCACCCCGAGAGCGCGGCGACGACCTTCTTCCACCCGGCGTCCGCCGTGCTGTGGGCGCTGCTGCTGTTCAGCACGGTCCACGTCCGCCGGCAGGGTCGTTGGCATGAGGCGTTGCGCGCCCGCTGGCTCACCGGCGTCGGGCTCATCAGCTACAGCCTCTTCATCTGGCACGAGCCGATCCTGCTCGAACTCGCGGGAGCGGGACTGCTCCCCTCCGCCCAGTCGGGCTTCCCCCTGGGGGCGTTGATCGTGCTGCTGGTGGCGGTGCCGGTCGCGGTGGCGAGCTACTGGCTCATCGAGTATCCGACGAGCCTGCTCGGCCGCCTGAAGGACGCCAAGGGCCGGCCCCGCGACTTCTACCCGGACCCGACCCGGTAGGGGACTGAGGGCAGGTGCTGGTCGCAGCCTCCACAACCGGCTGTGACCAGCACCTTCCCGTATGACTCGGTGGGCCGCAGCGCATATGTTCGACCGAGGTGGGCAGGTGCGCCGGCGCGATCTGCGCGACCGCCGCCCGCAGCGCGGCAGGGGCGAGTGCCGGCATGGAAACCAGCGGGGGACCGGGCGCTGAGGGGTGCTGCTCGGACATCGCTCGTCTCCTGAGGAGTGGCGCTCCACCACCGGGTGCCTGCTGCCAGGGACTGGGGTGAGCCTACGCCCCGGCCTTCACCTGTTGCGTGGCATGGGGACACCGCGGCCCCTCCAGGCCTTGCCACGATTGCTGCCGCGCGGGCTTCCGTACGCGGATGAGCCCCCCGACGCACCGGGCCTCTCTGCCCCCGCGCCGCCCGGCGACGGCTTCCGACAGGTGGCGGGTGTGGGTCCCGGGGACCCGTCGGGGCCGGAGCGGGGAATGATCGAAGAGGCCCCTGACTAGCCTCCTCCCGCCGCGGCGCACAGTATGGATGGCAGGTGGATGACGCGATGTCCAGCGAAGGCGGCGCCGGGGTCGGACTGCCGAGGCCACGGGCCGACCCGGCAGCCGGGGCGCACCGTGCCGACAGTCTGCGGCCCAGGGAGGCGGAGCAGGCCGTGCCGGAGCAGGTCCCGGTGTTCGCCGGGGCCGCGGTGGCCGCCGTCTATGTGCTCGGCGAAGGGGACGAGGGCGGGGAGGTGCGGCTGGTCGGGAGCGTCGGGAGCCCCTGGGCCCGGTACGGCCTCTCGTCGCGGTACGCCTTGTCCGGGCGGTCCCCTGCCGCCGACGCCTTCCGGGCGGGCCGGCCCCTGTGGCTGGACTCCGCGGAGCTCGCCGACTACCGCGAGAGCGGCGGTCCAGGGACGTTCCCGGCCGGCATCTCCCTGGGTGCGCTGCCGCTCGGTGTGAAGGCCCGGGGTCTGGGTTGCCTGCTCGTCGTGGACGAGAGCGGCGAGGGCTTCGACGCCGAGCGGCGCAACCTTCTGGAGCTGTACGCCGACCAGGTCGCCGCGCGGCTCGAAGCGGGCGGTGAGCCGAGTGCCGTCCGGTCCCTCGCCCGGACCGATGCCTGCGCGCTGCCGGGCCCGGTCCTGGACGGTCTCCACGTCGGCTCGTTCACCCTCGTACTGAGGACCGGCCGGATCCACGCGGACGCGTGCGTGCTCGAACTGGTCGACATCGACCCGGAGGAGTACGACGGCCAGGTGGAGACGCTGCTGGCCCACACCGTCCCGGACGACCTGCCCGCGCTCATGTCCATCGTCGAGCCGGGCCAGATGACCACCGGCGGCCGCGAACTGGAGTTCCGCATCCGCCGGCCCAGTGGCGAGCTGCGCTGGCTGCGGCTGCGCTGCCGGATTCTGTCCGACACCGCGGGCAGACCGGAGCGCGTGCTGGGCGTGGTGGCCGACGCCTCGTATCTGCGGCCCGGCGCCGACGAGGTCTCCCGGGTGCAGCGGCTGTCCGTCACGCTGGCGAATGCGGTGACCGTCCGGGAGGTGAGCCGGGTGGTGGTCGCCGCCCTGCGCAATCCGCTCGGAGCCGACCGGGTGGCGCTCGCCGAGCTCGTGGGCGACCGGCTCGTGGTCACGCTTCTGGACCCGCCGGAGCCCGGCGTCTGGCCGGAGGTCTGGCGGTCCGAATGGCGTTCGGAGTGGCCCGACGCACCGACCCGCGCTTTGCCCACGCTGGAGGCCGCGCTGCGCGAGGGCCGGGCCAGCCTGTGGCCCGCGGGCACCGCGCTCGAACCGGGCCTCGCGGGCGTCGGTCCCGGCGGTCTCGCCGTCCTGCCGCTCCCGGCCGACGGGCGGGTGGTCGGCGCGTGTCTGGTGGGCTGGGACGAGCCGCACGAGTTCGGCCCCGAGGAGCGGTCCCTGCTGACCGCGACCGCGGGCCTGGTCGGCCAGGCCCTCAAGCGGGCCCATGCGCTGGACGCCGAGCACGAGCTCGCCACGATGCTCCAGCGCAGCCTGCTGCCGCGCCGACTTCCCGAGCTCGCCGGAGGGGTGGCCGTAGCCCGTTATCTGCCCGCCATGGTGGGCCTCGACGTGGGCGGCGACTGGTACGACGTCATACCGCTCTCCGACGGCCGCGTCGCTCTGGTCATCGGGGACGTGCAGGGGCACAGCGCCGGGGCCGCCACGATCATGGGCCAGATGCGGACGGCGATCAGGGCGTACGCCGTCGAGGGCCACCCGCCCGACGTGGTCGTCTCCCATACCAACCGCCTGCTCGTCGGCATGGAGACCGACCTGTTCGCCACCTGCTGCTACGTCGAGCTGGACATGGAGGAAGGCGAGGCCTGGATCGTCCGGGCCGGGCACATCCCGCCGCTGCTGCGCCATCCCGACGGCAGCGCCCAGGAGGTGAACGCCGAGGGCGGGCCCCCGCTCGGGGTGATCGAGGACGCCGATTTCGCCATCACCACGGTCGGTCTGGTCCCCGGAACCCTCCTCGCCCTGCTGACGGACGGCATGGTGGAGTCCTCGCGTCTCGACCTGGACGACGGCATGCACCGTATGTGCGAGGCGCTCGCCGCCACCGACCCGTCCGACGCGGGACGGGCGGCCGATGAACTGCTCGTCGACGCCAACCGTCGCGACGACGACGTGGCGCTGCTGCTCCTGCGCTACGACGGGATGGAGTTCCGGCCGATACGTGCCGGCTGGACGGTGTGGCGGCTGCCCGACGCCGTGGTGCACGCCCGCCGTTTCACCGGGCGCAAGCTGCGTACCTGGGGCCTGGAGGAGGCGGCGGACGTGGCCCTGCTCGTCGTCTCCGAGCTGGTCACCAACGCCCTGATCCACACCCAGGGAGCAGTGCGCCTCGACCTGACGCTGGGGGTGGACCGGCTACGGGTGGCCGTCACCGACTCCTCGCCGCGTGCGCCCGCCAAGCCGGTGATCGTGGACTGGGAGTCGACCGGCGGGCGGGGCATCCTCCTCGTCGAGGCGATGTCGTCTACCTGGGGATCGGTGCCGGTCAGCGGCGGCAAGCAGGTGTGGAGCGAGATCGCGGTGCCACCGGGTGAGCCGCGCCGCACGGACGCCGCCGGGACGGGGAGCGGGCGGGCGCGGTCCCGAGGGGGCCTCCGTCCGGACACGCCGTCCCCGGGTGGTCAACCACCAGGTGATCAGTCTCCCGGTGAGCGGGTGCCCGTTGACCAGCCGCCCCGCGATCAGTCTCACGGTGATCAGTCTCCCGGGGATCAGGCGCCCGGGAATCAGGCGCCCGGGAATCAGGCGCCCGGGAACCAGTCTCCCGGCGAACAGTGAGAAGGTGCTCGCCCGTGAAGCCCCGATCTCCCGGCGCGGCCCTGGTCGTGGCCGCCGTATCCCTGGCTCTCACCCTCCTGTCCTGCGGAAAGGCCGCCGAGTCCGGCGGCTCGTCCGGCTCGGACGGAAGCACCCCCGGCGGGACGAAGGACGGGGTGACGATCGGCCTGCTGCTGCCCGACAGCCACACGGCGCGCTGGGAGGCGTTCGACAGGCCCCTGATCGAGCAGAAGATCAGGGAGCTGTGCCGCGAGTGCAAGCTGGAATACGCCAACGCCCAGGGGGACGTGGCCGCCCAGCAGCAGCAGGTGGACACCATGATCACCAAGAAGGTCGATGTGATGATCCTCGACCCCGTGGACTACAAGGCGCTCCGCTCGTCGGTGAAGCAGGCGGACGCCGCGGACATCGCGGTGGTCTCCTACGACCGCCTGGCCGAGGGCCCGGTCTCGGCCTATGTCTCCTTCGACGGCGACCGCGTCGGCGAGCTCCAGGCGAACGCCCTCCTCGAAGCCATGGGCGACAAGGCGGACGGTGGGCGGATCGTCATGATGAACGGCGACCCGACCGACCCCAACGCGGCCTGGTTCAGGGAGGGCGCACTGTCCCGCCTCAAGGGCAAGGTGAAGATCGGCAAGGAGTACGACACCCCTCGGTGGAGCCCGGAGAACGCCCACATCAACATGTCCGGCGCCATCTCCGCCCTCGGTGCCGACAGCATCGACGGCGTCTACTCGGCCAACGACGCGCTCGCCTCGGGCATCGTCTCCTCCCTCAAGGCCGGCAATGTCAAGCCGCTTCCTCCGATCACCGGTCAGGACGCCGAACTCAACGGCGTACAGCGCATCGTCGAGGGCGAGCAGTCCATGAGCGTGTACAAGCCGTTCAAGCCTCAGGCGGAGGCCGCCGCCGCGATGGCGGTCGCGCTCGGGCGCGGCGAACCGCTCGACGCCGTCACCGAACAGAGCATCGACACCTCCTCCGCCAGGGATGTCCCGGCCGTGCTGCTCCGGCCCGTCGAGCTGACCGTCGACAACATCAAGGAGACCGTCGTCAAGGACGGCATGTACACGATCGATCAGATTTGCACTCCGAAGTATCTGTCGGCTTGCGAGAGGGCCGGACTCGTTACGTAATCGGGCAGAGAAGGAGATGGTTTCCGTGTCATCCCTGCCCCTGCTGTCGTTGCGCGGCGTATCCAAGCACTTCGGTGCCGTCCAAGCGCTCACGGACGTCGAGCTGGACCTCCACGCCGGTGAGGTCGTCGCCCTGGTGGGGGACAACGGCGCCGGCAAGTCCACTCTCGTGAAGGTGATCGCGGGCGTCGCTCCCGCCGACAGGGGTGTCGTCGAGTGGGAGGGCCGGCCCGTGCAGATCAAGCGCCCCCACGACGCCCATGCCCTGGGCATCGCCACCGTCTACCAGGACCTCGCGCTGTGCGACAACCTCGACGTCGTGGGGAACCTCTTCCTCGGCCGCGAGATCCACAAGGTCGGCGTCCTCGACGAGGTGGAGATGGAACGCCGCACCCGCGAACTGCTGCACACCCTGTCCATCCACATCCCCGATCTCCGCGCCCCCGTCGCAGCCCTGTCCGGCGGGCAGCGCCAGACGGTCGCGATCTCCCGCTCCCTCCTCGGCGGCCCCAAGGTCGTCCTTCTGGACGAGCCCACCGCATCCCTGGGCGTCCAGCAGACGACCCAGGTGCTCGACCTCATCGACCAGCTGCGCGACCGCGGAATCGGGGTGCTCCTCATCAGCCACAACATGGGCGACGTCAAAGCCGTCGCGGACGAGGTCGCGGTGCTGCGCCTCGGCCGTAACAACGGCTTCTTCGACGTGAACACCGCATCCCAGGAACAGATCATCTCCTCCATCACCGGAGCGACGGGCGACGCCGTGGCGCGCCACACCCCGCGTGCGGGGGAGACACAGCTGTGAGCAGGCCCCGACAGGTCCTCAAGGACTGGATCGACGCGTACGAGCACAGGCTCGTCAGCGGGGAACTCGGCTCGGTCAGCGTCGTCCTGGGCCTCGTCAGCATCTGGATCATCTTCCAGAGCCTGAACAGCAACTTCCTCTCGGCGCGCAATCTGTCCAATCTCAGCGTGGACATCGTGGGCACCGGTCTGATCGCGGTCGGCATCGTCTTCGTACTGCTGATCGGCGAGCTCGACCTGTCGGTGGGATCGGTCAGCGGCCTCGCGGCGGCCCTGTTCGCCGTACTGAACGTGCAGCACGGCATGCCGGAATGGCTGGCCCTCGTCGTCGCGGTCCTCTGCGGCGCGGCCATCGGGGTCATCCATGGATTCTTCTTCGCCAAGGTCGGCGTCCCCGCGTTCGTCGTGACCCTCGCGGGGCTGCTCGCCTGGAACGGGCTGATGCTCTACGTCTTGGGCACCAGCGGCACCATCAACCTGGACGACGAAGGGCTGGTCGCCACGCTGACCAGCTACTACTTCAACGACGTCGCTCTCGCCTACGGCGTCGCGGCACTCGGCGCGGCGGTCTACTTCCTCAACGCCTACCAGGACCGGCGGCGCCGCAAGGCCATCGGGATGCCGTCCCGGACACCCAAGGAGATCGCGGTACGCACGGGCGTGCTGGCGGTCATCGCGTTCGCCGCCGCGCATGTGCTCAACCAGTTCCAGGGGCTGCCGCTCGCCCTGCTGATCTTCCTGGTCGTCATCGCCGCGCTGGACTTCGTGCTCCGCCGTACGTCGTACGGACGCAAGGTCTACGCCCTCGGCGGCGGCGTCGAGGCGGCCCGCCGCTCCGGCATCAACGTCGTATGGGTGCGGATCTCGGTGTTCATGGTGTCCGGGACGATGGCCGCGGTCGGCGGCCTGTTTCTCGCCTCGCGGATCACCTCGGCGAGCCAGACCTCCGGATCGGGCATCCTGCTGATGAACGCCATCGCCGCCGCCGTCATCGGCGGCACGAGCCTCTTCGGCGGCCACGGCACGACGTGGTCGGCGCTGCTCGGCATGCTGGTCATCCAGTCGATCGCCTCCGGGATGGCGCTTCTGGGCATCCAGGCAGCCGTACAGTTCATGATCACCGGCGGTGTACTGCTCGCCGCGGTGGTCATCGACTCCCTGTCGCGCCGCACCCAAAAGGCCCACGGCCGCGCTTGAGGCCGGGTCCGTACGGCTGTGCCTGGCTCCGGGGCCGAGTCGGCTCCGCAGACAGCACGGTTCAGGCCAGGTCCTCAACGAGCCGGTCGAGGGTGGCCTCCTCGTGGAGCGCGATACCGAGTGCGGTCATGGCAGCTGCGAGGTTCGGGTCCCAGGCGGCGTGGACAGGTTGGCCGGTGAGCGGGAGCTGGGGAACGCCGCGGGACTGGGAGTGAGCGGCGAGGCGTTCGTAGTCCTCGGCATGCAGCCGCCAGGGCTGGGCGTCGTAGCGGCGGATGACGCGGTTGGCCAGGGCGATACCCGGCCAGTCGAAGTCGCCGTGGTAGGCGAAGCGGCATCCGGTGGCGGCGAGGGCGTCGAGGAGTGTGAGGACCACGGTGGCGGCGCTTCCGGAGGTGCACACCAGGGGCTGTGAGCATCGCGCGTCGGCGGCCGCCTCCACCACACGGGGGTTTTCGCAGATGCGGATCACCGTGCCGGCCGGCAGGGACAGCCGCAGGCCGTGAAGGTCGCGCAGGGTGAGGTGGGTCTCGACATGGTGAAGGGCCCGTTCGTGAAGGGAACGCTCCCGCCATCCCCTGCCCTCGGGACGGAGGCCGTAGGTGAGCACGGTGCTGGAGACCTCGTCCGGTGATACGGACACCAACCGCCACAGCGCACGTCGGCCGGCGGCGTGGTCGGGGAACTCGGTGCCGTGGGCGAGCGCCGCGCCGCGCTGGACGAGGCGGGCGAGCCAGGTCCCGTCGTCCAGGCCGTGGGCCGATCCGGTCGCCTCGGCGGCGAGTTCGCCCCGGCCTCGTGTGCCGTTCCGCCCTGGTCCGAGGAGCAGGGTGAGGATCTGGACCGCCTGCTGGAGCGTGCGTACCGCAGTTTCGGGTGCCACTCCTTTGGGCACGCCCGCTCGACGCAGTCCGTCGTACCACTGCCGGGCCCACTCCTGGTCGGCGAGTGGGGAGGCGTCCAGGGACCTGGCGAGCGACGTCCACACCTGCTCGCGCCGTGCCTCGGCGTCTGCCCGGGCGGCTCGGCGGTCGGTGAGAGCCGGCCCGAGCTCCTGCAGCACGTCCATGAGTCCGAGCCCCGCGGCCGAGGAGCGAAGCCGGGCGTCGAGTGCGTCGAGCCTTACCGTCACGGCGGCCCCGGTGATCGGCTTGCGGAGCAGGAGAGACAGGTCGGTTCTCTCCTGTGCCCCCAACCCGGACAGCCGCAGGGAGCCGGTGGCCTGCAGGCCGTTGCCCTCCAGGCGTCTCCGTGCCGCTTCCCAGAGCCGGGCCAGGCCCGGCCCGGCCAGCCAGCCGCGGGTGGCAGTGGGGAGCGAGCTCATACGGACACCAGGCGCCGGTGGCGGCCGTTCCACGTGTAGTGCAAGGTAGCCACCCCCCGGGCGTGGGGGTCGCGCAGGCACTCGTAGATGTGCAGGGAAGGCACCTCGGGCCAGTTGCCCATGAGCCGCTCGCTGGTGAGGACGAAGTCGAGGTCGAGATCGACGAGGATCCGGCCGAGCCGTCCGTGGGTCGGTTCGTCGACCTTCGCGAAGGCGTCATCCAGGAGGATCAGCCGCGGTGCGTGGGGCGTGGCCTCGCCGAGCGTGGTGAAGTGGGCGGCGGCCGCGGCGAACAGCACGAGGTAGGAGAGCACGCGCTGCTCGCCCTGGCTGAGTCCCGTACGGCCGGTGAGCTTGCGTTTGCGGCCGGGGGCGGCGTCCTCGACCACGAAGGCGTGGAAGCGGAACCAGTCGCGGTAGTCCAACGCGGTCCGCAGATGGGCGGCGTAGCCGGCCGACGGGTCACCCCGGCGGGCCTCCTCGATGCGGCGCTGCAGCACCTCGCGCAGGTGCTCGGTCTGCTCACGGGTCCGCAGGCTCGATGGGCTGCGGAGCAGGTCGACGGCTGCCCGCACATCGGCGTCGACGTCCTCGTCCAGCTTCCACTGCAGCTCCACGCCGAGGCCGTGCGACGTCCGAACGGTCCTCAGCGTGCCGTTGAGGGCGGCGACCAGGTTGGCGGCGGTGATGACCTGCGCTGACAGGTGGTCGCCGAGCTCGCCGGTCAGGAAGCGCTGGAACACCTCGCTCTCACGGTCGGTCAGTCGTCCCCGGGCTTCGGCGGCCTGGGTGGCGATGCGTTCCCCGACGAGCGCGACGTCGTGCGGGCCGTGGTCGTCGACCAGGCGGCAGACTTTGATCCCGTCGCTCTCCTCGAGCTGCGCGTCGTATCCGCCGGCCAGTTGGTCGCGCAGTTCGGTGTGCCGGTTGAGCAGTGCGTTGTCCGAGACCTCTTTCCTCGCGCGGCCCAGGCTGCTCCGCACGGCATCGGCCAACGCGCGCAGTGCCCGTACGCGGCTGCGGACGTCCGTGCCGGGGTCGTCCGCCAGATGCGTGGGCAGAGATGAGCGGTCCAGGCCGGCGCCGCGGAACACCTCCGGACGGGCGAGAGCGCCGCGCAGGGTGCTCCCCGCCTCGATGACCGCCGTCTCCTGTCGCAACAACTCCTCACGGCGGCGATTCTCGTCCTCCTCGGCCCGGACTCTCCGGTCGTGCAGGCCATCGCGTCTCCGTACGGCTCCCGGGATCGCCTGGGCGGCGTCCGCGATGCGCTGCTTGGTTTCCTCCTCTCGGGCGAGGATCTCCTCCTCGGAGGAGCCGATGGCCTCTTCGCGGGTGCGGAGATCCTGCTGGGCCGTGCGCAGTTCGCCGAGCCGGATCCGGTAGTCCTCCTCGGCCTGCACCCGGTCCTCACGGGCGCCTCCGTACCTCTCGCGGTCCGCCTGGCTCGTGCCCAGCCCTTCGGCCGTTCCTCGCATGGCTCTGCCCATGCGTCCGATGCCGCCCAGCAGGGTCGCCAGAGCGGTGCGTACGCGATCCAGGGCGTCGGAGGCCGTGGGAAGGTCGTTGGCCGTCGCGGTCGCCTCGGCCTCACCGCGGGCGGCCACGGCACGGGCGCGGGCCTCCTCGGCCAGGCGTGCCGCCCGGGTCGCCTTGGCGGTCAGTTCCCGCAGTGCCTTCTCATCGGTTTCGAGTCCGCTCCAGGCATGGGCGAGGGTCCGGGGCCGGGGAAAGTCGCGTTCCGCTGCGGTCAGGGCCCGGCGCCAGGAGTCGAGTGCGTGGAGCCGGCCGCGATCGTGGGCCAGCCGCTGTTCCGCCTCCGCGAGCTGTTCTTCCAGTTCGGCGATCTTCCGGCGTCGCGTCTCGGCCCGTACGGCGGCGCCCACGTACTCGGCGTCACCCTTGAGATGACGGCCACGGAGGAGGCCGAGACGCCAACTGCCGTCGTAGTACACCGCTTCGGAGGCGGTTGCCTCCTCGGCCGGGGCGAGTGCGATGGCGGACAGCAGGTGCTCGACCCGCTCGGGTGTGACGCCGCTCTCCGGTTGTGCGGCCGGACGAAGTGCGGTGGTCAGAGTCGGCCCCTCCGGCGGGACCGTGCCGGACTGGAGGAGGGTGTCCCGAGTCGAGGGGTCGAGCAGCACGCCGTCCGCGGTGACCCAGGCGTCCAGGATTCCGCTCGCCTCCAGCGCCGCTTCCAGGCCCGCCCGGTCGGTGCGGGACAGGCCGTCCACGAAGTCCACCAACCGGTAGAAGGGTGCGCCGGTGCCCGGAGCGCGCTCGGCGGCGCGGTGATACGGGACGGGCGGCTGCGGGTCGGTACGCCGCCCCCACTCCTCCCTCTCCCGGGACAGGCGGTCGTGTTCCTCGGTGAGCCGGACGACGCTCAGCGCGAGGGCGTCCCGCCGCTCGGTGAGATTCTCGCCGTACGGCTCCAGTACGGCCAGAGCCGTCCGCTTCGCCTGACCGTCGATGTCGGGCGGGAGCACGCGGTCCGCGAAGGGCGCTTCCGGCGAGATCTCGCACGCGACGACGGCACGGACGGGATCCAGGGGCGGACACTCCGGGCCTGCCACGACCCGGGTGCGCTCCACCCACTCCGCCACCTCACGGACGTAGCCACCGCTCTCCTCGGCGACCTTCTCACGGCTGCCTTCGAGGCGGCCCGCGGCTTCCTCCGCATCTGCCTCGAGTCGTTCACGGTCGGCGTCCGCTTGGGCCGCCTGCCTCTGCGTGTCCTGGGCCTGCGCGACCAGGCGGACCACGTCCTGAACCATCCGGGCTCGGTGCCCCACCACGACCTGGGCGCCCTCCAACTGCCCCTGCCAGGACCGCAGGGCGGTTTCCGCGGCCGACGTGTCCACAGCGGTCACGTGCCGGTGCCGCACACTCCGGACTTCTCCGCCTGGACCGGTCAGCTCCGTCTCCGATGCTCCGGCCAGGTCCGTCCTCGGCAGAGCGACCGCCTCGCCGAGATGGCCTGTGGGAAGCCCGGCTCTTTCGGCCTGGGACAGCAGCTCCCGGTGTTCCGTGCCCAGTTCACCGAGCCGGCTCCCCAGGTGCCCGATGCCCTCGGCCAGCCGCTCGGCCGCCCCCTCCTCTGCGTCGTGTGCCTTGCCGAGCGCGGTGAAGGACGTTCTGGCCGCGATGTGCAGGGCCTCGACCGTGGTGCGGCGTTCCGACAGTTCCTTCAGACTGCGATAGGCACTGCTCGTGTGCAGGGCGGCGAGTTCGGTTCGGGCGGCCTGTTCCTCCTCCCGGAGGACGCGCATGTGCGCGTCCGCCTCTTCCTCCTGCGCCTTCAGCTCGCTCGTCCTCTTCGCGGCGTCCCCGGCCTCCCGGCGTCGCCGCGCCAGGACGTCCAGTTCCGCGTCGACGTGCTCCGCGGCCCTGCGCAGTACCCCGGCCAGATACCCGCGATAGTCGGTGAGGAAGGTTCGGAGAGCCCGGTCGGTGCGCTCCAGACGCCCGAGCTCATCCCGTACGGCATCGAGGTCGTGGAGGTTGCGCGCCACCTTCTCCACCACGTCGTCGTCCAGCCCGGGCAGTGTCTCGCTCAGCAGGGATGCCAGCCCGCCGGACTCGATGCGGTCCCCGACGGTGGGGCGCCGCAGCCGGTGGAGGAGCTGAGTGAGGTTGCGGTAGCGCGTCGCATCGGTGATGCCGAACAGATCGCGGGCCACCCGAAGGCGGTGCTGGACCGCACGGTCCGTGACGTTCTCCGTGCCGACGATCTCCTTCAGCCGGTCGACCGGCAGGGGCCTGCCCGCTTCGACCAGGCGGAGGCCCTCACCGACTCGCAGCGGGGTGACGAAGAAGACCGGCACGGCCTTCTTCGTCGATTTCGAGGCCCGGATGGCGGCGCCGAGGGTGAGGTACTGGTGGTTACCGTCTTCCGTCGCCATGCGGAATTCGACCCACAGGTACCCGAGGCGGTTCGTCTGCTCGAAGCCGTCCAGCATCAGCCAGACGAGGGTGGTCCGGCCCGTACCCGTGGCGTCCAGCCCGCGGGAGTCGCCGTCCAGCAGATACGGCAGCAGCATTTCCAGGGCCTTGGACTTGCCCGCGCCGTTCTTGCCGCGGAGCAGCAGCCGCCCGTCGCCGAACGCGAACTCCTGCTCGTCGTACTGCCAGATGTTGTGGATGCCGGCGCGGTGGAGACGGAAGCGGGCACCGGCCGGAGGAGCGGAACCCTGCAAGGGGATGAGGCCATGCGTGCCCGGCGTCATAGCGGCAGCTCCTGCTGTGTGTCGGTGACCGGAACCGCTTCGGCGGCCCGGCGTACGGTGACCTGGGTGGCATAGCGGGCGGCTGCGGCGAGGAGTACCCATCCGGTGCCGTCGGCACGGGCTCCCTGGACATCGGTCACGACGCGGCCCTCCGGGACCGTGCCGTCGTACCCCTCGGGCAGACTTTCTCCGTTGGCGCGGAGGGGGCCGGCCGGGGCCATCAGCCGCATGCGGACCAGCAGGTCCAGCACGGCCACCCGCAGTGCGGAAGGGTCCTCCAGAAAGCCACGCTGCCAGTTGCCGCGCTGCCCGTACTCGGCGACGAGCCCGGCCAGGAGCTCGTCCACCAGACCGTCTGGAACGGCCACCCCGATGACGAGTCGCCCGCCGGTCGCCGGGTGCCCCGGCTCATCCGGCCGCAGTCGTTCCACCAGGCGCTCGACCAGCAGGAGCGCGGCCTGTGCGACGGTCCCCGTACCGGGCAGGCGCAGGTCCGTCAGCTCCTCCTCGGGATCGACCAGCGCCACGCCCTCGGCACGGATTTCGGTCTCGAGGCCGAGAAGCTCGGAGAACGCCTGGGCCTCGCGACGCTGCCGGGTCCGCAGCCAGTCGCGTTCGGCGTCCGTCAGCTCGTCGAGGTAGACGACGGGCGTCTCCACCAGCATCCGGCGCACGTAGGTGCGAGGGCCGCCGAATCCGGGGTCCGCTGCCCGCCGCACCAGATCGGCTCCGTCCCGGCTCTGCGCCAGAGGACCGGAGACGATGACACGGGCGATCTCCCGGTCCACCGTGATCAGGGCTTCGCCCCCGTCCTCCTGCGCGATCGCGCCCACGCTCCCCTCGGTCTCCGTCAGGACGCTCCAGTCGACCAGTTGGCGCAGAGCGGCAACCAGCGTCCGTTTCTCCGCGGCGCGGCCCGATCTCTCCAGTTCCACTCCCGCATCGGCCGCCGCGGCCTTGATATCGGCGACCAGCTGGGAGAGCAGAAGCTGTTCCGGGGCGGTGACCAGCACGGAGAGTGCCAGCGCCAGACAGGCGTAGGTGCGCGGGGTGAAGGCCGTGCCGGTGGAGCGTTCCAGCCGGTGGCCTGCCCCGGCGCCGAGCCCGGCTTTGAACAGCCTGGCGTACGAGGTGTCGACCAGGAGGCGGTAGCCGAGCACCTGCTGGAACCGCTTTGCCAACCAGTCGGCGTGTCTGCGGATCAGGGGGAACAGGTCGGCATGCGGACCGTCCGACGTCACCAGCGGGTGGGCGAGCAGCAGCCGTCCGGCAGCGCGGCGCTCGGCGGCCAGCGCCACATCGTGTGCCGCGGGGAGCGTCACGACACACTCACCTCCGCCTCGCCACCGGTTGGGGCGGACGAACTCCCGACCTCCAGCTCCAGCTCGTCCAGCACCAGGTCGCCGTCGGCCGAGCGCAGTACCGTCTGCGCACCGGCCAGGCGCCGCACGGTGAGCCGGATGCCGAGTTCGGCGTCCTCGCTCTGTGCGGCATCCAGGTCGAACTCCTGCGTCACGGCCGTACTCGAGACTTCACTGCGCCGCGGTCGCGCGTTCCCCAGAGCCGTCGCGAGCAACTCCAACAGCAGTCCGAGGGCGGCTGACGTGAGGCGTACGTCGGCGAGGTGCCCGGCGGCGCTGCGCAGCTCGTCCGCGGCGGCCCGTCTGGCGGCCGCCCGGTCGTGGGCGGCCTGCTGAAGCCGCCGCTTCTGCTCGGAGTGGTCCTCCACGGCCGATGCCCGGCCCCGCTGCGCGCGGCTGCCCCGTTCGCGCAGCGCCACCGGCACATCGACCACGGGACCGGTCCACCAGCTGGTGTACGCGGGCACCACCTCGTCGGAGGCCGGCGGGATGCCGATATGGCGGGCGCGGTACAGCCCGAAGGCGGCGACCGCGATGTCGTGCGCGTCCTCCGGGGCCGCCTCGTCGAACCACCGGGCGAGCCGCAGCAGGTCCTTGCGCCGCGACATCTCGCCTGAGGCCGAGCGCAGCATTCGTTTGGCGTTGGCGAGCAGGGACTGCAAGGCGCGCAATGTGGCGTCACGCAGCTGATCGACCTGGCTCCCCTGCCCGTCGACATCGGTGAACCAGCCACGCAACCCTTCCCAGTCGGCCAGTTCACGGCCCCGGCTGCGCTGCACCCGGATCTCGGGCTGACCGCCTGCTTCCGGAAGCGCCCCGGAGAGCCCCTGGGCGTGGGCGTCGAGGCGCTCCAGAAGGCCGGGAAGGTGTGGCCACAGCTCATCCAGGACCGATGCGATCCGGGGGGCGCGGAAGGCCACGTCCTCTCTGATCGCCTCGACGTAGTCGAGCAGCAGTTCCTTGAAGCCCTGGTACTCGGCGCCGTCCAGGTCGTACCGCGCCAGTACCTGGCCGAGGTAGGCGTAGAAGTCCCGCACGGAGTCCGCGAACTCGGTGAACTGCACGAACAGCGTGCTGACCCGTTCCAGCGCGTCCTGCGGCTCGATACCGCCGGGCTTCCGGACCAGGTCGCTCAGCTCGCGCAGTCCGCGCTCGACCAGAGCCAGCAGCTCACTGCTCACCTCGCGTGCCGCGTCCGCTCCGGCCAGTATCTCGTCGGCGGCCCGCTGGATCCGTTCGCCCAGTTTCGACAACTGGTAGCGAGACCGGGACTGTTGGTACTCGGTGATGCTCGTCGCCTTCACCGTGTGGCTGCTGCGCAGCAGGTTCCCCCAGCTCACCAGCTGCTCCAGCCGGGCGGTGAGTGTCTCGACATTGACCCCGGTTGTCGGCTCACCGGACTCGGCCAGCTTCGCCAGCACGTCCGGCACCGCGAGGTCGGCCAGGAGCGTGCCGCAGAAGACCCGCATGATCGCGATGTACTCCAGCCGCTCCGGTGCACTGAGGTACGCGTACGCGTTCAGCCGCTGCCACGCCTCGTTGCGGTTGTCTTCCGGTGATGAAGTCTGTGCCGCTGCCCCCATGGCAACGAGGTTACGCAGCACTACCGGCGTTTTTCGAAGGTTCGGCGTGCGGCCTCCGCCACCAGCCGTCATCCGCGGCAGCTCGGCCGCCGACTCCCGTTCATCGACCCCTCAGCTCCCACCGTCCGGACCATTCGGGCACCAACCGCTCCGCGTGACGTCCCTGAGCGGCCCGCCGAGATCATCTCCGCCGCGGACGGCAACCCGCTTCCACCCCGCCGCAATGCATCAAACCCCTCCTGGACAGCCTCGGAATGCCGGAGGCGGGCCAGAGTTCCCCGACCCCCCTCTCGGAGGGAGTCTTCCCTCTCCCGGCCCCACTCCCGCGTCGACCCCTGCGGTTCAGCCCGACTGCCGGCCAAGGCCCACGGAGCGGCAGTCGGATCCGCTGGTGCTTCGAAGCCGAGTCCCAGCTCTTCCGTCACGTGACCGAACAGCTCCTGCGTCTCATGCTCCTCGCGACGTCCGAGGCCGGCCAGGAGCGGGAGCGACGGAGCCTCGATGCCGGCCGGCAACGCCACCGTGGCGGCACACGAGGCCGAGCGCGTCGAGGGCCGCTTGGATGAGACGGTCCGAGCCGATTTGCCGACCGAACGCGCGCGCCTGCAAGGGACGTCCGACCGGGGGTTGGTGCCCGGCGGCCGACGACCGGCCGCCGGGCGGACATGGCTCAGACCAGCGCGTTCTTGTAGAAGATGCTGGAGCGCCGGTCGCCCTCCTCGCCGGTGGCGAAGCCGATGAAGAGGCGGGCCTCGCCGGCGTCGGTGCGGTAGATCGCCAGGCCCTCGGGCTCGCGGAAGTGGAGGGTGGAGCCGGCCTTGGTGAGGACGGGGCCCTGCTTCACGGTGCCCGTGTTGATGTCGATGCTGGTGACGTAGGAGTTGCCGTCGCCGGTGGGGGTGCCGTCGCCGGGGTACGCGTCACCCGTCAGGTAGTACATGTACGAGCCGTAGAGGGTGTAGCCCTGCGGAGTGCCGGAGATCGTCGGCTGCTTGAAGTCGACCAGCGGCGAGCCGAAGCTGCGCGTCTCGAAGGCGGAGAGGGGATACACGGCGATGCGCTTGCCGGCGCTGGTGTGGTAACGCACGATCATGCGCTGGTAAACCGGGTCGACGGAGCAGGTGTACTCGGTGGCCCCGGAGATCGGCCGGTAGGCGGCCGAGGCAGCCGGCGAGCCCAGGGTGGTGTTGGCGGTGTAACGGATGGGGGCGAGCGCGGTGCCGTACCCGTTGGTGTTCGCGGCGCACTCGATCCACAGCTCGGTGCCGGAACCGCTCGGCAGCGCGGCGAAGGCGACGCCGTGGCCGAAGCCGTTGAGGTGCATGTACGAGATGTAGTTCCCGTCGAAGTCCATCTTGTTGATGCACAGGTCACCGGCGGACTCGGCGCTTCCACTCCGCTTGGTCGCCACGAACAGGAACTTGTTCACCCAGTCGAAGGCGAAGCTCTGCTGGACGCGCGGACCGTGCGTGTCCTTGGACCGGAATAGGTCGTACGACGGCTGCGTGAGATCGAACCGCTTGGTGGTGGCCACGTCGGCTGAGGCGGTCTGCGCGCCGGCGCCGAGCCCGAGCGCGGCGAGCGAGGCGCCGGCGCCGGTGCGTATGAGGCCGCGGCGGGAGAGGGGGAAGCCAGGGGTGCGGTTCATTTGGGACTCCAGGGGCATGGGTGGAGGGCAGGGACACGTGATGCTATCCGTCGCAGGGGTGGTGTGACCTGCCGGTCCCGGTGGGCAGTTGGGTGTCCGGTTACCCGGGGCCAGCGCGAAGTGGTGTTGTCCGGGGCCGCCCGGACCGGGTGGAGAGGACTTCGCGGGCCTGTTCCGCAGAGCGGAGCAGGCTCTCGGCGACGAAGTCGACGAAGCGGGCGATGTTCTCCCGGCGGGCGGCGCGGCCGTGCGGCCGCCCGCCTTGGCTGACCTCGCTGTTGTGGTCGATAGGGTCAGTGGGCGTCACCGAGCTCACAGAGGGCGTCGACTCCGTCGGCGACGATTCGCACAGACGCCCAGTCCGTCTGATTGCCGCATGCGCAGGCGAACGCCAACCGTTGACGAGGGTCACGACTGGACGGTCGGTGACGATGCCCGCGGGCAACGGAAGCCGCTCGGTGAGCGAGGAGACCGCGCGGCGGTCGGAGGACGGCAGGAAGGCCGGCTTTCCCGTTCCGTCGGCCCACACACTGTTCCTTGCAGCGGCGCAGCGTCCGTAGAAGAGCTCAAGCGCCTCCGCGGAAAGCTTGGTCGCTTTCAGCTTCCGAAAGGTGGGGCGTATGTAGAGCCGAATCAGGTCCTCGGTCCGATCTCGGCTCTCCTCCTCCCAATCGGCGACGGAAAGCCAACGGTCGAGGATGAACCCCATCGTGACGTTGCTCTTCGGCGCCCGCTGGGCGTCGACCTGAGCGAGGAACTTCGTCCGGGCCTTCTCCGCCTCCGCCCTCGTCGGCTCGACCTTGGTCAGGTTGAGGCGCTGCTTTTGTGAGGGGATCGCGTCCGGTGTAGACCCGGACCTGGAAGCCGCCTCTGCGGGGCCGGATGCTGTCGCGCTGACGGTGCTCGCTGGGAGTCTTCGACATGGCGGGACGGTAGTGATGGCCCAAAGGATGGCACTACCGGCCCCGCAGCGTGTCGGCCAGACACATAGTGCCTGGTCACACATGGTGCCCCCGGCAGGATTCGAACCTGCGACACCCGCTTTAGGAGGGCAAGTGGGTCTATGACCTACGGCTCCTACCTGCATCTTTCTCTTCCAGGATGGCATGCGGGGGTCCTGGGTGTGCAGGTTTCGCCTGTGGTTCAGGGCCGGGGACGTGTCCAGCTGTGCCGCCCGGCGACGGGAGTGTCCGTGTAATTCTCGGGCGGCTGCTGGCCATGGTGCGTGCTCCTCGGCGGCGTCCGTCAGTGCCTGGCGGCAAGAGCAACCCCGACCACCGGCCGAGGCCGGGTGCCACGGCGTGACGCCATGCCACGGAGCATCAACTCCCCGCTGTGGTAAGACTTTTCCTGACAGAAGCGCTTGCGTCAGTGAGACGCGACGAGGTGAATGGAGGTCACTCGGCAAGGTTGGCCAAGGGGGACTCGCGTGACGTCAGCAGACCCGGCGGGACAGGCGTGGAACACGTCTGCCGACGCCGTACCCACACCCGGGGGCCCGTCACCGCCCGCCGTCCCGCCGCAGCCACCGGCCGCCCCGCCGCCCACCGCCGACCCTTATCCCGATGTGTCACCGGCGGCCTCGGCACAGCCGATCATCGGGGTCAGCCTGCGGGTCAGCAGACGGCTGCTCTGGGTCGGTGACGCCTATTACCCGCTCCAGAACATCGCCCGGGTGTACACGCTCACCATCCACCCCCGGCGCAAGGACGCCGTCCTGCTCTTTGCGAAGCGGCTTCTGATCATCGGGGCGGTGACGACACTCCTTGGGCTGCTCGCTGCCCTGATCGACTCGTCCGGCGGATTCGGAAGCAGCGACAGCGGCGGTTCCTCCGGGCTCACCGCTATCGTCCTGATCGTCGCGGTTGCGGCGCTGATCTATTCCCTCGTGGAGATGCTGAAAGTACTCGGCGCGCTGTCACACTTCGTCCTGGCCGTCGAGACGTCCGGCCCCTCCACCGCCGTGGTGACCAGCCCCGACCGGGACCAACTGAGGCGGCTGGCCCAGCAGATCGCCGACGCGATCGAGAACCCGAAGGCGGAGTTCGAGGTACGGGTGGACACCATCATGATCAGCCCCAAGCACTATTACTTCGGAGACAACGTCAACATGTACGGCGGCACCGGCAACGTAGGCATGGCGAGCTGATGAGCGGCGGAGACCAGCACTACTACTTCGGCGGCGGCGACCACGTCACCATGCACGGTGGCTCGGGCAACGTCGGCATCGACAAGCGCGTCACCCCGGTCCAAGAGCTGCCCTCGGCTCTCCAAGAGGCCTCCGCGAGCTCCTCGCCCTGGTCCAGGAGCTGCGCGCCCAGGTCCCGTCGGCCAGCGCCGACGCCCTCGACGACGCGCTGCCGGCACTCCGCGCCGAGTCGGACGTCCAACCGCAGGAGCGGCACCGCGCCCTGCTCGCCGTCGCGGGCATCGCCGCGACGATCGGCACGCTCGGCGTACCGATCGTCGAGGCCATCAACAAGATCCTCGAACTCATGGGCGCGAAGTGAGGCCCCGGCAGTAAGCCCCACTCACCCCGTGCCGAGACGGGACGTTCGACGCCGACCGTCCAGAACGTCCCGCACTCCGGGCAACTGGCCGTCACACCGACCTGGACCGCCTCGGTCTTCGCCCGCGCCCGCCGCATCGCCGCCAGTGCCGCGATCGGCACGCCGACGAGCAGAACACGGCCGTCCCCTCGCCGACGGACGTAGCAACGGGCACTGACAACCGTCCGAGCCTTGGCAGCACGCCGGTCAGCTGACATCGACAGCTCCAAGATCCCCGGCAGAGTCGTTCAGCTTGTTATTTGATCTTTGCGGCCTTTGAGGCGATTGCGTTCGGTGATGGTCTCGGGTCGCCTGGTCGTTTTGCCCACGTCGTTACGGGTGGCGAGATGACGGTTCCTCGACCCAACTGACCTGCCTGGACCGGGTATTGAGGGTTTCGGTGCACGGGCTGGGCAGTGCAGGTGCGGGCGGAGGTTCCGAAATCCTCGGCGGACCCTGGCGGGGGTGAGGCGAGCTGGCTCGGTCGGCTTCTCCCAAGGGCGGCGGAGATCAGCAGCGGCCTCGCGGATGAGCCGCAGCTGCGTGTGGGCTGCGATCACGAGCCACGTTCAGCGGTCCGCGGCCTCGGGGGTGCGGAGCTTCGGGCGGGCCCAGCCGAGCGTCTGCTTGATCATTCTGAAGGTGTGCTCAAGATCGAATCTGCGGAGGAACGCCTGCCAGCGCAGGTCGACTTCCTCGCTGGTCATACCGGTCTTCGAGGACCACAGCCAGAGGGGCAGCGGGTCCTGGCCGCCGGGCAGGTGGTCGACCTGGAGGCGGATCAACGTGCCTTCGAGGAGCGGGAGTTCACCCTCGTGGTCGATCCACGCAGAGCGGGTCGTGAGCCGGGGGTGGATGCGGTCCCAGGCTATGGCCTGGGCGGTGCCGTACCGGTCGGTGACCTGCATCGTCGCGGCGTCTGGCTCTCCCCAGGTCTCGGGCTTGGCGAAGCGGAACTCGTTGCCGTGCCTGGAGCAGCGGCCACCGTAGGGGTTGGCCAGGGCGAACTCTTTTCGTGAGGGCGCCGGACGGCGCATCACCCGGTCCGCACGCATCCGCCCCAGCACCTCGATGGGCAGGCCGTCGAGCAGGTAGGCCATGCGCGTGGCGTCGTATCCGGCATCGAAGACGACCAGGATGTCCGCGTCTCCGGGCTCCCACTGGCCGCCGTCGATCAGGTCGGTGACCACGCGGCGGACCTGGGCGGCGGTGACCTCGGCGACATCGTCGTCGGGACCCAGGCGGACCGCGTCCAGCAGCTGGCACCAGGAAGTGCGGCCCGTCTCCAGGGCGGCGACGAACGAGTACGGCCAGCCGGAATGAACTGGTCGCTGGAGCGTCCGTTGCGGCCATAAACGTGGCAGGAGGACGCCATCGCGCACGTCACCGAGCACTACGACGCCTGGTGGCACTGCACCGGGCGCGCCGCCTGACCAGGAAGACACCCCGCCATGAACGGATGGACGATGCGCCCGACTCGGCTGCCAGACGAGCACCTGCCGCGCATCACGGACCAGTGGCGATGCCGCCAGTGCTCGACGGCCTGGCCCTGCGACATGGCCCGCGAATACCTCCAGCCCGGCACGTGCCAGTGCGGCAGCAGCACGTATTGGGAGAAGAACGGCCCGAGGAATTGGCACCTTGGCCCCCGCTGTTACACCCCGGCGGATGCGATGGACGCGAAGGCGGCAGAGCTGCGCGAGCAGCACGCGGCGGCCCCGCACTACCCGCCGAGCCACTTCTACCCCGCCCAAGCCGCGCCGCCCGAAGCGGCAGGCGCCGCCGTACGTCCACACTCCGGGTGGGGCCGGCGACGTCCAACCGGGCAGCTGGCTGTGGGTTCGGCCGGGCGGGCTGCACCCGGGCTGGGGCGACATTCACCGACTCGCGATGCTGACCCGCACCGGCTCCCCGAAGTGTGAGGTGTGGCTGCACTGCGACCACACCGTGCACCAGGTGCGGGCCGACCTGCTGATCCTCGAACTGACCGCGCGGCGGGTCGGCCCGGAAACCCGCCGGGGCGGCGGCCTGGCGCCCGAGTGGCAGTGGCTCACGTGGACCGTGCACCAGCACCTCGACCATGTCCGGCCCGTGCGCCACGCAGCCAGCACCGCGAAGCAAGAGGCCCTGTTCGCGGCCACCGCGTAGCCACCGCCCTCCAGAGGGGGCCTGACGAGTACGCGCTGTCAGGCCCCCTCCTCGGCTGTCTCAGCCCCTCACTCGCACCGCCTTCCCCCACTCCACGCGATCGGTACGCGGCGGTCACAGACCTCGCCAGCGGCCCCCAGTAGACGGCCCTGCGCCTGCCCTTCCCCCAGCGTCTCGGTGAGACGGGTCTCCCGCGCTGTCTTTCCTCTCATCCCTCGGGCATCGCCGAGGAGTGGTGGTTGATCATCAGCCAGTTGCCCGCCTTCTTCTCGTAGACGAAGGTGTAGCGGGCGTCGACCGTGCGCTCGGAGCCGTTCTCGTCGGTCAGGGTGAAGCGGTAGGTGCCCGTGTCAACGGCGCTGTTTTCGTCGAGCACGCGGACGACCGAGCGCGTGATCCGGGCCTCGGGCTTCTGCGCGAGAAAGTGCTTGAAATAGTCCACGATTCCGTCGCGGTCGGTGCGGATCCGGTTGGACATGGTCGGGACCAGCACAGCGTCCGGCGCGTAGCGGTCCGCCACACGCTCGGGGTCGCCCGTGGCCAGGGCCGCCTGCCACAGGTCGAACTGGGCCCGTATCTCCTCGCTGCCGGAGTCTTGCGGGGCCTTCGTCGCGGCGTGGCGCACCTGCGAATTCGGCGCGTGCGTGGCCGCGGCCGCGTAGGCGGCGGGCCCGGTGGCCATGAGGACGGCGGACGCGACGACCGCCGCGACCTTGATGTGATGACGTGGCATCAACCACTCCTGGAATTACGGAATTACGGGTGGATCAAAGGTGCGACCCTACCCGCGGGTAACCAGTCCAGGGATCACTCCCGGCCACCCTGCCAGGAGATCCGGCTACCGGCGGGGGTGGCCGGTCGCCCCGCCCGTGACCGGCTCGGCCACCACTGCCGCTTCGGCTACTGCATCGCATCGTCCGAGGTCACAGCCGTACCTCGCACGCACGGCTGGTCGCCACGAGTGTGTGTATCATCCCTCTCCGCGATCGGCCGTCCTGAGCAGCGGCGCGGCCGATCACGATGCGCCGGTGGTGACAACCCAGCACACCCGCCTTCCGGGCGGGAGGTCCAGGTTCAAGTCCTGGCCGGCGCTCTACCCCTCACCACTCGGGGGCCCGGATGTTCCATGGATCGATTCCCGCGCCCCTCCGCTCGATCATCTACGAGCACGCCGGTACCTGGCCCGAGACCGACATCTACGTCGGCTGCTCGGGCAACTTCACCATCGAGCGCGTCCTGCACAGCAGGTTCGGGAACGCGCGGCCGGTGCACGGCAACGACATTCAGGCGTATTCGTGCGCGCTTGGCTGGTTCCTCGCAGGCGACGAGCTGCCGTTCACGCTCCGCGACGGCTACCAGGACGAGCTGGGCTGGCTCGCCCCGTACCTCGAAGACCGCACCGACCTGCTCGCCACGCTGATGCTCGGCACCCGCTTCCTCCAGTACGTCGGGAAGGACGGCACCTACTACCGGCGGATGCTCGACGCCACCCGCGACCAGTGGCCCCGGATGCACGAGAAGACCGCCACCAAGCTGCGGAACCTGGAGACCCGCCTCGGCTCGTTCTACGCCGGCGACGTCCGCACCTACCTCCGCGACGTCGTTCCCGCCGAGGCCCCGGTCGTGATGTTCCCGCCGTTCTACTCGGGCGACTACCAGGCCCAGTTCGCCAGCATCGACGCGGCGTTCGACTGGCCGCCGCCGGACTTCGACGACCTCACCGAGGACGGCAAGGAAGAGATCATCGCCCAGGTGCAGGACCGGCCGCACTGGGTCCTCGGCCTGCACATCGAGCGCCCCGAGCTACGCCACCGGCTCGCCGGCGTCGTCCAGACCGCGAATCGCGGGCTGCCGATCTACGTGTATGCCGCCGCCGGACCGTGTACCGGCGCCTGGCCAAGATCATCGTGATGGCCGCGAGCACGAGCGAGGCGCAGCTCCTCCTCCAGCGCTCGCTGTCGAAGCGGCTCACCGGCTGGTCCACGACCGCGTTCACCGACCGGCCCAACTCGGCGAAGTACGGCCGAGGCATCCCCGGGGTGAAGCTCCAAAAGCGCAGCGAACCCGCTGGCGACGACATCCACCGCTACCAGCTCCAGTACGGCGGCCCCCTCGGCACCTACACGCTGGCCGAGGCCCTGGACCTGTGGAAGCGCAAGCACGGCAAGGACATGAAGGGGACCCGATGACCAGCACCGATCCCACACCCGCCGGGCGGCTCCGTCCGCGCCTGGTCCGCCGCGACCCCCGCCAGCTCACCCACCTTCAAGATGGTTTTAGGACCGGGTTAGAAGGCGGTGCGGGAGGCCGCCCCAGGGGCCCTCGAAGTCGGCTGCGGTGAGGGTGACGCCGGTCAGGACGCGTACGGCGAGGATGAGGCAGCCTTCGGGCTCTTCGGTGTCGGCTTCGCCGGTGGGTTCGCAGTCGTCGGAGGCGTCGAAGCCGACCGCGGTGAGGGAGCCGACGACGGGGTGGGTGGTGTCTACGCTGCCGGAGGGGCCGCCGAAGTAGCCGCCGGACAGTTCGAGGCGGCCGAGGATGGCGCCGTCGTGGGCGATGGTGGCCGTCTTCGTGTCGGGGTCGCGGTAGGCGCTGATGGCGGTGCAGCCGTCGGCGGCGAGGGTGCGCAGGACATCGTCATCGAAGCCGATCCAGCTTTCGAATTCGATGGTGAGGGTCCAGCCGCCGGGCATTTCGCGGCCGAGGATGAAGGCGCCTTCGTCCTGGTGCTCTTGGAGAAAGTGTGCGGCTTGGTTCATGCCCTCGGGGCAGGGGACGGGGTTGGCGACGCCCATGAGGTGGAGGGTTTCGATGAGTGGGTGGGGGGCGAGGGTTACGCACCAGCCTTCGCCGAACATCTCGTCCAGGTCCACGGTGTGGGGCCTTTCTACTCGGGTTCGTTGGTCATTGTGCCCAGATGGTGTGGGGCTTCTATAGCGTGCTCACGGAGTACCAGATCGCCCGAACCCAACTGTCAATGACGGACCAACAACTCAGGGCCCCGGCGTTTGCACGGCTCGTCCGAACTTAGGTCGGTTGATGTTGGCGGCGAGCCCCAGAAGCAGGCGAACACGGCCCCTGTGGATCATGGAGTTCTCTACGCTTCAAGATCCACGAAGGTGCCGTGTTCGTCCCACCATCATCTCCCATCGATGCTCCCGCTTGCCCCGCGCCCCGTCTGGAAGCCCTGCGTGAGGGTGCCGCGCGGGAACAAGTCCGCAACCTGGTAGCGGAGTTCGAGTCGCTCACCGATCCGCGCGGACCCAGCGGGGTCCGCTACCGGCTCTCCTCCCTGCTGGCCCTGGTGGTCTGCGCTATGACACCCGCGCTCGACATTTGAGGCAAACGCCGGGGCCCTGACCCCTTGGTGCCCCGAGCGGCGTACGAGCAGTTCGGCCATCAAGGACCTGATCGCGGTGGCGGACGCGGCGGGCCTCCGGCGAACCGGGGACGACGCTGTACGGGGAGGTCCCGGAGGAGCGGCAGCGAGTGGCCGCCATGTCCGACGGCCACTTGCCGGAGCTGCTGCCGGTCCTCGACTCGCCCACCCCGTACGGGGCGGGCGAGTCCGTTGGCTGACGAGGGCGCCCCTTCACTTGAGCGTGTTACTTCCCGGCGGTCGCCCGCCCGTCCGCCGGAAGATGAATGACCAGAAGGACGACCCCGCTCAGCGTGAAGACCCGTATCGCCCCTTCCAGCCCGTTCCAGTCCGCCGACTGCCACATGGCGAACCACTCGCCGCCAATCCCTATGAACCCGGCACCGAACAGCAGCATGAGCATCAGCAGCCCGAGCGTGGAGACGCGCCGGGCGCGGTGGTGATCGCGGCGGATCCACCGGTACGTGGCGTAGAGGAGGACAAGGGCGGCGACCGTCTCCCACACGATGATGGCGACGTACGCAGCGTCCTGCAACGCCCGCGACTCGATGGCCCGCCACATGAGGTCCTCGTCCTTGAACGTCGTGTCCATCGCGAGGACGTGCCGGACGAACTGCTGGTTGGTGCCGAAGTCGGTCATGTTGCTGAAGGCGACGATGGCGATGTAAAGGGCGACTGTGGCGATGAGGAGGGTGGAGGCGAGGGGGAGGAGTGCGGGGCCGGATCCCTGCCGGGACTGAGGTGTCTGCTTAATGGTCATGGTTGGACTATGTCGCTGAGAGGTCTGCCAACTCCAAGTTGTTTTTGGCGAGTTGGGTAAAGACTGATAACGGACCGGCGGAGGGGCAAATGACGCGGGTACGCCCGTCGATGCAGCGCTGATCCAGCAGCGCAGACGACAGGGCTTCGTCGGCTTGGGCGCCGAACGGGCCGCGTTCCGCGAGAACCTCGACCTCGCCTCGGAGACCCACGGCACCGGCACGCGCGCAGTGCCTCGAAGCAGCGCCGTGCGTTCCCCGGCGCCTCCGCGCCCAGCTCGACTCGAACACCAAGTTCGTCGAGGACCAGGCGGTGGAGCTTCGCCCACACCCGAGCCTTCGACCACTCGGCGAAGCGCCGGTGAGCCGTCGCTCCCGACGGCCCGAACGACGCGGACGGCAACTGCTGCCACGTGCAGCCCGACGTGGCCACAAACACGATCGCAGCCAGCACTTCCCTGTCACCGTGCCGGCGCCGGCCGCCTCCTTGAGGGCGAATCGGCGCCTCCGGCACTACCCGCTGACTGAAACAACTCCCAAAGGTCATCCGGCACCAGCCGCTCAACAATCCCGTTCACCGTGCGCCTTCCGGGCGCCCGGGCTGGCTGGCCCTCGGGATTGGTGAGCTCGCATGTCTGAGTGTCGCGTATTCTCCGGCCAAGCGGTCCAGGTCGTCACAGTGTGCAACCAGTACCAGTGCGGCACCATCTCGGGCCGACGGCCGGGCGACGGACACGCCGGCCGTGCGGGGGTCAGATGCGGTATAGGGCCTCGGTCACGGCCGCGAGGCGCGCCGCGTCGTCCACGGATCGCGGAAGGCGTGACGCTCCTCGCCTTCCCCGGCGACCCAGACGGCTACCCGGGGCCGGTGACGTGGGAGCTGGCCCACACACTGCCCGGATAGAGGTGGCGGGACTACCGGGACCTGCTGATCGCAGCTCACCAGCAGCTCGGCGGCCCGATCGTCCTCGTCGGGACAACCTCAACGTCCACAAAGCCGCCAGCCTACGGGAGTTCGCCGCAGCCCGGGACTGGCTGACCATCTACTACCTGCCGCCCTACGCACCCGACCTCAACCCCGTCGAAGGCATCTGGTCTCTGCTACGGCGCAGATGGCTCTCCAGCGTCTCCGTCAGCACGCCAGAGCACCACATCCAGCGCATCCGGCGCGGCCTACGGAACATCCAGCACCAGCACCGCAGCGACCTCATAGACGGCTGTCTCGCCGAGACCGGCCTGGCCATCGGACTACTTGAGCAACCACGCGACATCACGAGTTCAATAGTAGGAGATCACTGCCACGCTGGGGTAACCCCCGTAAGCCCCGCCGAACCTCCCCCCGGTCGGCGGGGCCTCAACCCGTTAGGCGGCTTTCATCCACGCAGTTGAGGAGCGGGCTGCCTCCGTCCACAGCGTGAGGAGTCGGATGTACTCCTCGCTCCGCCGGGCGCCGACGGGCTTCTCCATGAGGCGGCGGATCTCCGCGTTCACCTCGTCCGGCGCAGGGAAGGGCGCCGGGCCGTGCGGCCTGGAAGGGGTAGTCATGGCGCCAACGGTACGGGCGTGCACTGACTTTGGCCCCAGCCTGAGTCTCGGCCTATGCCCAGTGCGTGACGCGTTCGAGGAGGAGGTCGGTGTCGGTCAGGTCGTCGAGGATGACATCAGGGCCCTGCCGGGCGAAGCTCGGCCGCAGAGCTTCGGCCTGTCGCGATGGCGATGACCCGCTTGCCGTTCTCGCGCCCGCCTTCGACGTCCCACTGCGGCGGAGGCGGGGACCTTTGGGCCGGGCTCCCCGCCCGGGACCGCAGGATGAAGACGAGCACATGCCTGGCGCGCGTGGGGAGACGCGCCAGCCCCCGTCACCAGGGACTCTTTGGGGCTGTGTGGGAGGGGTGCGGTCTCCCTTGAGGATGATGCGGGTCCATGATCATCTGGGGATGTGGACTCCATGTGGACTTCGATCATGAAAGTGGCCCCCCGTTCGAATAAACGAGGGGCCACTTTCATGCTCTGACCTGCTGTGCAGTCAGTGCCCCCGGCAGGATTCGAACCTGCGACACCCGCTTTAGGAGAGCGGTGCTCTATCCCCTGAGCTACGGAGGCGGGGAACGGTGCCTCAGTGTAGCGGGTGAGGTCGCCCCGGCGATGAGGCACCGGATCATCGCCACTGTGGTCGGCCAGGGAGGGATCCTGGCCGACCACAGTGGGTACGGGTGCGCTGCCGGTGCGGGGCCGATCAGTGGTGCCCAGGCGGGCGCCTGTGCCCGTGCGTGCCGATCATCGGGCCGATATCTGTGCAGGGCCGGTGATCGTGGCCGGGGCGGGCGCGGCCCAGGGGCTGATCGGCTCAGGGCCGGTAACGGACGGTGGTCACACGGCAAAGCCGCCGTAGTAGCCGCCTACCTTCCGGTGGTATTCCGGGTCGGTCGAGTGCTTTTCCTTGTCGAACTCCGGAGCATCCTTGATCTCGTCCTTGGTGCGTGCCACGAAGATCGTCTTGAGTTCGTGATCGACACTGGAGATCGTGCCCGCGGGCAGCAGGACGTGCTTCCCGAAGATCCAGATTCCGGTGTCCACGATGACGTAGGCGGACCCCGCCTCGTCGAAGTGCTTGTCGACCTTGCCGACACTTCCGTCGGTGGCTTCGACCTTGTAGCCCGCCAGGTCGGTGCCCGTCAGGTAACCGGCCGTGGGTGCGTAGACCCAGATGTTCTCGGTCACAGGGAATGCCTCTCTGTTCCGTCGTTTCTGTGGGGTGCTCCCGGGCGTCGGCGATCGGTGACGCCTACCAGCGGTACCAGCGGCTCCGTCGGCCGCCCGTCGCGGCGGGACGGATGACGAAGCCCAGCAGCCAGACGACCAGGACGATCGCCGCGATCCACCACAGGGCCTTGAGTGCGAAGCCCGCTCCGAAAAGCAGGGCGGCGAGCAGAAGAACGAGAAGAAGGGGAACCATGTCTATCAACCTCCGGTCAGTCGAATTCCCGCACAGCCACCCGTCATTCCTCATGAACGGCCGGTTTGTTGCGGTGGACTGCGGGTACCCGGAAGTGTTATTCCGCGTGCAGTGGTGGGAAACTGATGTGACCTCAGGCGTCCATTGTGTACACCGGGGTGCCGCCACTTCACACGGGTTTGTTGTCATGCCGAGTGGTAAGGCGGAAGTCATGACCGAGAAAAAGAATGCACGCACCGCGGCCCGGAACACCACGGCGAACGCCGGGACCAACGCCAAAGCGAACGCCAAGGCAACCGAGGCCAAGGCCAAGGACACCGCTCACCAAGCCAAGGAGGCCGCCGAGCAGGCGGAGACCACGGTGGGGAACGCGGCTCAGAGCGCCGCTCGGACCGCGACGCGGGCCGCGCATGTCGCCGCCGACAAGGCGGTCGCCACCAGTCGTTCCGTGGCCGCCAACGGCCCCAAGAAGGCGGCGGAAGCGGCCGGTACGGCCTGGATGGTGATCAAGGCACGGAAGGTGCTGACCACCGCCACCGGTGCGGGGGCCGCGATCGCGGGCGCGACGGTGGTCGTCCTCCGGCAGCGCGCGGCCCGGCGTCGGCGTCGCCCCTTGGCGCGGCTGACCGGCGGACGGTTGGGCGTCTGACGCCCGATGGCCGGGCGCTGATGCTCGGTCGTCGGCGGCGGGGCGGCGCTGCTCCTGAGGGCCGTCTCCTGCGTCGGCCCACCGCGCATCGGGTCGAACGCCGCCCCCCCTGCCGGGGTCGGGTCGAACCCCGACCGCTCTGCCAGGGCCGGGGTCGGGTCGAACGCCGATCCCGACGTCGCGGTCAGTGCAAACTCCGTTCCTACCGCCGTGGTCGGCGCATTGTCCGTCCGGCCACGTGGGCGACGCCCACGGTCTGTCCCCGTGCACCCGCTTGGCGGCTGCGCCCAACCGGGGCAGGGCTTGCTGGTCAGCTCCGCCCTCCAGTGCCGCCCCGCGCGCTCCCGTAGCCCCACCCGCACGGCCCAGCGTCAGGGGGGCTCAGTGTCCCGGGTCCGGCCCAGCCCTCCCGGCCTCAGCCCAGGTGCTCCCCGTGGCGCGCAGTGTTCCCGCCCCCGCCCGGCGTTTCCGCTCTCGCCCGGCCCGCCCGTCGAGTTCCGAGCTCCCGTCGCCGACGCTCAGGGTCTGGTGATCTTGACGCGGTAGTTGCCGGAGGAGTCCTGGCCGAGGACCTCCACCGTGATCCCCGTCCTGCCGTCGGAGAGCTTTTCCCCCGCCACGAACGGGGCGTCCGTCAGCTCCGCGTTCACATTGGGCATGTGCGCGCAGCCTCCGCTGTCCGGTTTGCTGTCCTTGACCGTGATCGGGCCCTCGCCGCTGTTGACGCCGGTGTCGATCCAGTAGACGAGCACGCCGGGTTTGCATACAGCGGCGTCGTTGCCCTCCTGGGTGCGGACCTCGACGGCGTACCCCGTGCGTGAGGAGACCGGTACGTAGACGAGTTTCGTGCCGTCGGGCCGGGCGAGCGGGCTGATGGTGTGCTCACTGCTGCCGCTCCCGTCAGCACATACGAACTGCCTGCCGCCGAGCCAGCCGAGCTTGCGCTTGTGCCAGGCCAAAAAGTCGTTGTTGGCTCCCCAGTCCTCCGACATGATGTCCCAGTGCCCGGCCTTCGCCCCGCCCTGTGCGGTGTAGAGATCGGGCAGCCCGAGGGCGTGTGCGTTCTCGTGCGGTAGCACCCGGTAGGCGTTGGTCGCCGCCGTCGTCGAGCCGTCGTCCTGATGGCTGTAGACGAAGGACATATGACCCAGCGTCACTCCGTCCGCCTGCGGGGCGTTGCGTATGCCCGCGAAGGTCACGGAGAGCACGGTGTCGAGCGCGGACGGGCCGGCGTTGGGTGTGACCAGGATGTTGACCAGGTCGTACGCGGCGAAGTCCACGCGGTCGTCGGCGGCGGTCGCGATGTCCTTGGCGAGCTGGCGGTAGCCCGGTTCGTAGCTGACTCCGCGGTCGACCTCGTAAGCGGCGAACGAGCGGGGCATCCGGAGCCACTCCGAGATCGGTGCCTCCGCCTTGTAGTCAAGGGCGCCGTACGAGCTGGTCGCGTACCAGCGGGCGGTGGCCGGGAAGAACTCGTCGAAACGGCGGCGGGCGCTGCCCTCGCCGGGTGCGTCCGGGAAGTCGATCATGAGGTTCAGGGAGCGGAGGGTGCCGGTGCTGGGACTGTGGCCGGGCGGCGTCGGCATCCCCTCCGACATCTGCACCCCCTTGACCGGTGCCGGCGTACACGGCGCGCCGGGCTCCGCGGCGGAGGCCGTGGAGGGCCCGGCGGTGCCGAGAGTGGCGGTGGCGGTCGCGGTGGTGGGGGCTGTGAGAGCGAGGGCGGCGACGGCGAGGAGGGCGGTGCTGCGGCGAGGCTTGCGGGGGTGGGCCCTGCGGGGCAGGGCCTCGCCTATTCGGGGGCGGTTGGGCTTCATGCTGCCGCCTTCCGGTCAGGGGCAGTCGTCCGTCGCCGACTGCACTCTCCGATCACCGTGCTTCCGCCGCCTGTTCGGTCGCGCGCCGGATGCGGCCGTACGGGCGGAAGTGATGGGCCGTTCGGGCGGTGTCCGGCTCCGCAGGGTTACGTGGCGATCGCCTACGGTCGCCGTGCGGGCCCTCGGTGAACGTGGCGCAGGTCACGTCGCGCTCCGAAATATCCGGGGAACGATTCCCCGTTTAGACAGGTGTCCGTGCGAATCGGGGAATCTTTCCCCGATTCATCGATACCGAGAGGGGGGCGCCGCCGTGGCCGCGACCACCGCGCAGCATCCCCGGCCCCGTCTGCGGGCCGACGCCCTGCGCAACCGTGAGCGGATCATCGCCGCCGCCCGCGAGATGTTCGTCGAGTACGGGGCGGACGTCCCGCTGGACGAGGTCGCCCGCCGGGCCGGCGTCGGCAACGCGACGCTCTACCGTCACTTCCCCGACCGCGGTGAGCTGATCCACCGCGTCACCCTGTACGTCGTGTCCCGTATCGCCGACGAGGCGGAGGCCGCCCTGGCCGAGGAGCCCGACGCCTTCGAGGCGTTGCGGCGCTTCGTCCACGCGGCGGCCGACGAACGGATCGGCGCCCTCTGTCCGCTGCTGTCCGACGGCATCGACCCCGACCATCCCGAACACCTGGAGGCCCGCCAGCGGCTCGAGCGCGACATCGAGGCGCTGATGGAGCGGGCGCGGCGCTCCGGCCGGCTCCGTGGCGACATCGCGGTCGGCGACCTGATGGTGGCGATCACCCAGCTGACCCGGCCGCTGCCCGGCAAGGGCTGCACCGGCTTCGACAGCTTCGTCCACCGCCATCTGCAGCTGTTCCTGGACGGCCTGCACACGCCGGCGCGCTCCGAACTGCCCGGCTCCGCGGCCACGCTGGAGGACCTCCGACAGCGACCGTAGAAAGACCCGAAGCACCCGTCCGTCCGTCATGCGCCGCCGTTCCACGCGGCGTTCTCACTTCTCCGCACCGCTGAGGTAGGCACCGTCATGCCAGATTCCGCTTCCCCACTCGACCCCCGGCGCTGGAAAGCGCTGATATTCATCGCTCTCGCCCAGCTGATGGTGGTCCTCGACGCGACCATCGTGAACATCGCCCTCCCCTCCGCCCAGGCGGACCTCGACATCTCCGACGGCAACCGGCAGTGGGTCATCACGGCCTACGCCCTGGCCTTCGGTGGTCTGCTGCTCTTCGGTGGCCGGCTCGCGGACCTCTGGGGCCGTAAGCGCACCTTCGTCGTGGGCCTGCTCGGCTTCGCGGCGGCCTCCGCGCTCGGCGGTGCGGCGGCCAATCCCGGGATGCTGCTCGGATCCCGCGCTCTCCAGGGCGCGTTCGGCGCGCTGCTCGCCCCGGCCGCGCTCTCCCTGCTCGCGGTGATGTTCACCGAGGCCAAGGAGCGCGCCAAGGCTTTCGGCATCTACGGTGCCATCGCCGGTGGCGGTGGTGCGGTGGGCCTGATCCTCGGCGGTGTGCTCACCGAGTACATGAACTGGCGCTGGACGTTCTTCGTCAACATCCCGTTCGCCGTGGTCGCCGCGGCCGGCGCCTACTTCGTCATCCGTGAGCCGGAGGGCAGCCGTAACCGCTCCCCGCTCGACATCCCGGGTGTCGTCCTGTCCACCCTGGGCCTGGTCTCCCTGGTCTACGGATTCACCCGCGCCGAGTCCGACGGGTGGAGCGCGGGCCCGACCATCGGCCTGTTCGTCGCGGCCGCCGTGCTGCTCGCCGCGTTCGCACTGGTGGAGTCCAGGGTCAAGGCCCCGCTGCTGCCGCTGCGCGTGGTGACCGAACGGAACCGGGGCGGTGTCTACGCCTCGCTGGGGCTCGCCGTCATCGCGATGTTCGGTCTGTTCCTGTTCCTCACCTACTACCTGCAGATCGTGAAGGGTTTCTCGCCGGTCGAGACCGGCTTCGCCTTCCTCCCGATGATCGCGGGCATGATCACCGGTTCGACGCAGATCGGCGCCCGGCTGATGAACCGGGTCCCGCCGCGCCGGCTGATGGCGCCGGGCTTCCTGGTCGCCGCGGCCGGCATGCTGCTGCTGACCCAGCTGGAGGTCGGCAGCTCGTACGCCACGCTGATCCTGCCCGCACAGCTGCTGCTCGGCCTCGGTATGGGTACGGCCTTTATGCCGGCCATGAGCATGGCGACCTACGGGGTGCAGCCGCGCGACGCGGGGGTGGCCTCGGCGATGGTCAACACCTCGCAGCAGGTCGGCGGCGCGGTCGGAACCGCGCTGTTGAACACCATCGCGGCGAGCGCCACCACCGCGTACGTCACCTCGCACGCGGCCGGGGCGAAGTCCGCTAAGGCGCTGCAGCTCCAGTCGATGGTGCACGGCTACACCACCGCCATCTGGTGGGCGGTCGGCATTCTGCTGCTGGCCAGTGCGATCGCCTTCACCTTCGTCACCACCCGGGGCGGGAGCGGACAGGCGGTCGCGGGCTCGGGAGAGGGCGCGGCCGATGAGGATGCGGTGCCGGTGCTCGCGCACTGAGTGAGCGCCGTCGTCGGTGAGGGGCCGTAGTTGCTACGGCCTGAGGAAGGGCCCCGCTCCGGGTGATGACGTCGGAGCGGGGCCCTTCGACGTGATCGCGCTGCGGATGCATGTCGCATGCGCGGCCGATGCGGATCGACTGGGCGAGTGACTGGGCGACCAACTGGGCGAGTGATGCGGCGCGTACGGCGCGTGCTGTCCCGTGCCGCGGTCCTCGTACGGGCGTCGTCCCGGCCTCAGCGGAGCGAGGGAACCGCTCACGGCCTCAGCGGAGCCAGGGAAGGTCCGCGCCCCGCTCCGGCTGGAGACCCTCGGCCATGATCCGGCAGATCTCGCCCAGTTGTTCCACCTGTTGGGGGTCGAGCCGGTCGAAGATCGCACCGCGTACAGCGGCGACATGACCCGGCGCGGACTTCTCCAGCATCGCGTAACCCTCCTCCGTGAGGACCGTCAGCTGGCCGCGCCTGTCGGAGGGACAGTCCTCGCGGCGCACCCAGCCGTTCTTCTCCAGCCGCGAAACGGCGTGGGAGAGCCGGGACCGGGTGATCTTGGCCTGCTGGGCCAGCTCGGTCATCCGCATGCGGCGCCGCGGCGCCCGGGCGAGTTCCACCAACAGGCCGTAGTAGACATGAGGCATACCGGCGTCGCGCTGGAGCTGGCGGTCGAGATGGTCCTCCAGCAGCGCGGTCGCCTGCAGATACGCCTGCCACGTGCGCTGCTCGTCGTCGGTGAGCCAGCGTGGCTCGTCGTCGCTTCCCGTCGTCATACATCCACTGTACTGGATCTTCTTGAAACTTAAACAAAGTAGGGGTAGGGTCGAGCCATTGAAAGAACTTGAATTCTCAAGTATTCAATCGGAGTTCTCATGTCCGCCACCGACACCGTGCCCGGCGGGCGCATGCCCGCCCTCTATCTCAGCCACGGCGCCCCACCGCTCGCCGACGATCCGGTCTGGACGCGTGAGCTCGCCGCCTGGTCAGCCGGGCTGCCGCACCCCGCGGCGATCCTGATGATCTCCGCGCACTGGGAGGAAGCGCCGCTCGCCCTCGGAGCGACCGAAACACGGCCCCTCGTCTATGACTTCTGGGGCTTCCCGGAGCGCTACTACCGCGTCCGTTACGAGGCTCCGGGCGCCCCGCACCTCGCCGCGCAGGTCCGCAAGCTGCTGCGTACGGCCGGCGAGCCGGTCCACGACCTGCCGGACCGGGGGCTGGACCACGGTGCGTACGTCCCCCTCGTGGAAATGTTCCCGGACGCCGACATTCCTGTCCTTCAGGTCTCCATGCCCACGCTGGATCCCCAGCGGCTGATGGAGGTCGGCCGCAAGCTGGCGCCGCTCCGCGACGAGGGCGTCCTCATCGTCGGCAGCGGCTTCTTCACCCATAACCTGAGCGCACTTCGGTACGCGGGCAGTGGGGTGCCGAGCTGGTCGGCGGAGTTCGACGACTGGGGGCAGCGAGCCCTGGAGGCCCGGGACATGGACGCGCTGCTGGACTTCGAGCACACATCCCCGGCCGGCCGGCTCGCCCATCCGCGCACCGAGCACTTCGCCCCACTCTTCGTCACGCTCGGCGCGGCCGAGGCCTCCGGCGACCTCGACGGTGGGCGCAGTGTGATCGACGGATTCTGGATGGGTCTGGCGAAACGGTCGGTGCAGTTCGGGTAGCGCGCGGCGCCCTCGGGCGGCGTGCGGGCGTATGGCGTGGCGGTACGGGCCTCGGGGGTCCGGCCGTGCGGGCGTGCGGGGTGGTTCGGTCGTACCCGCGCGGGCGCCCTGGACCGGCCGGGATGGTGGCGGGCCGGCGCTCGGGCCGTGAGATGCGCTACGCGGTGCGCCCCGAGGCGCTCGGCGCGGGCGCGCTGGACGGACCGGATGGCCGCCCGGTGGGACGCCCGACTTGCGGCGATCAAGCGCCTTGCCGAGGCCGAGGAGCCATAGCCCGGCCGCCGGCCACCAAAAGCCGACAGGTCGGGGGCGCGGACACACGGCCCGGCCGGGCCGCGTGGCCGAGGCTGCCGCCTCGTCGACGGCGCGGGCCGTGTGCCCGCCCGCCGGTACGTCCCGGTGCCGCTCGGTGCGGCGGCAGGCCGACGGCCCATCCCGCGCCGCCGAAGGGGTACAGGCGCAGGCGCCGGCCGACGGTCGGACCGCGGGCAGATCTACGAGCCCGCGCCGAGGGCCTTCTCGTAGTGCGCCACATCCCAGTACCGGCCGAACTTCCGGCCCACCTCCCGGTACGTTCCGACGTGCTCGAAGCCGAAGCTGGCGTGCAGACGGACCGAGGCCTCATTCGGCAGGGCAACCCCCGCGTACGCCCGGTGCAGGTCCTCGCCCTCCAGTGCCTCGAACAGCGCCTTGTAGAGAAGGGTGCCGATACCACGGCCGCCCGCGCCCGGTGCGCAGTACACGGTCACCTCGACCGAGGTGCTGTACGCGGGCTTCGGCCGGAAAGCGCTGCTCGTGACGTAGCCGAGAATCCGCCCGCTTGTTGTGCGCTCCTGGGCAACCAGAAGGCGGTGGGGGCCGTCCTTACGGTAGGAGGACAGCCATGGGCGGCGCTGGGGTGCGGTGAAGGTCTGGGTGTCGAAGGTGATGGCCGTCTCGCGGACGTAGTGGTTGTAGATATCGGTGAGGGCCTCGAGGTCAGCCTCCGCGCCCGGCCTGACCTGCACTTCTGCTGTTCCCGACGCCATGTCGCCTCCCGCAGTGCGGTCGGACAGGGTACTGCATGATCACAAAATTCGTCGTACGGCATGGGAATTCTGTCCGGATTCCAGTCGTTGTTTCCATCGGAACGGGCACCCGTCCCAGGGTGAACGTCCGCCTGACCCGCGACCGACTCATCGCAAGGGAGTACGCATGGCAACCCGTGCCGTCGCCCGTCGTCAGTCCGACTCCACCGAGACCGACCGGGCCAACAGTGTTCGCGCTGTAGGCGGGGAGATCGCCGACCGCGACCTGGTCGGCATGTACCTCGACGAGATAGCGCGTACGCCCCTGCTCGATGCCGCGAAGGAAGTCGAGCTGTCCCAGGCCATCGAGGCGGGTGTCTATGCCCGGCAGATCCTCGACGGCGCTGTGACATCCACCGCCGAGGGGGACGGCCCCGAGGCGAGTGGTGCGACCCGTGAGGAGCTGGAGGCCCTCGCCGCCGAGGGTGAGCGCGCCAAGGACGTCTTCATCCGCTCCAACCTGCGCCTCGTCGTGGCTGTCGCCCGGCGCTACCCGCGCAGTGGGCTTCCGCTGCTGGACCTGATCCAGGAGGGGAACGCCGGCCTGGTGCGCGCGGTGGAGAAGTTCGACTACACCAAGGGCTTCAAGTTCTCCACGTACGCGACGTGGTGGATCCGGCAGGCCATCACCCGTTCCATCGCGGACCAGTCCCGTACGATCCGGCTCCCCGTCCATCTGGTGGAGGAGCTGGGCCGCATCCGGCGCGTACAGCGCGAGTTCAACCGTGAGAACGGCCGCGAGCCGGAGCACACGGAGATCGCGGAGGAGCTGGACTCCACTCCCGAGCGCATCGGTGACGTCCTGGACTGGGCGCGCGACCCGGTGAGCCTCAACATGTCGGTCGACGACGAGGGCGAGACCCAGTTCGGCGACCTGCTGGAGGACACCTCGGCGGCCACGCCCGAGCAGTCGGTGCTGGTGATGCTGCGCCGCGAGGGCCTGGACGAGCTGATCGGCAAGCTCGACAACCGCACCGCGTCGATCATCAAGATGCGGTACGGCATCGACGACGGCCGGGAGCGTACGCTCACCGAGGTGGGCAAGCAGCACGGCCTGACGCGTGAGCGGATCCGCCAGATCGAGAAGCATGCACTGCTGGAGCTGAAGAAGATGGCCCGCGACACGGGCTTCGATGCTGCTGCGTAACACATGATTCCCCATTGAGCTGAGCCCCGGTGCATCCCCCCCCGCACCGGGGCTCTTTCCTGCCTGCCTGCTTGCTGTTGCTCCGCCTCAGCGGAAGTCGTCGGCGTGGTCCTCCGCCCACTCGACGAAGGCGCGTGCGGGTACGCCCGTGATCTCCTCCACGACCCGGTTCACCGGTTCGGGGTGCGTCACCATGTGGGCGTGTGCGCCGAGGATGCCGTCGACGATCTCGGGCGGCCAACCCTGGGCGATCATGGCCTTCCGGGCGGCGTCCGGCGGGATCTCCTCGAAGCGCAGCGGGCGGCCGAGGGCCTTGGCGATGGTGTCGACCTGCTCCCACGTGGTCAGGGACCGGGGACCGGTCAGCACATACTTCCGACCGGTGTGCCCGTCCTCGACCAGGGTGCGGGCCGCCACCGCCGCGATGTCCCGCTCGTGGATCAGCGGCCTCGAGAGGGCTCCGAAGGGCTGCCGCACGATGTCGCCCTGACGGATCTGCTCCGCCCACCCCAGGTCGTTCGTTGCGAACCCGGTCGGTCGCAGGAACGTCCATTCCAGCCCGGACCGCTCGATCAGACGCTCCATGGCGGCATGGAAGCCGGTGATGGGTTCGCCCTGCTCGTCGGTGTCCTCCCGGACTCCTTCGGAGGACAGATACACGATCCGGCGCGCGTGCTTCCCGATCACATCCAGCACGGGGGGCGCGGCGTCGGCGTTGAGGAACGGCCAGACCAGGAACACCGCGTCGACGTCTCTCAGGGCTTCCTCCAGCGAGTCCGGGTCGGACAGGTCGCCGCGGACGACGTCGACGCCCACCGGCAATCGGGCCGCGGCGGGGTCGCGAGCGAGGGCGCGGACGGCGATGTCCGCCTCCCGCAGTTCGGAGACGACGTTGCGGCCGACGTTTCCGGTGGCTCCGATGACCAGGATCATGGCGCTTCTCCTTGCTGTTCTGCCGGGGGATCGACCGGCTGTCTCTCCACGGTGCAACCTCGACCGGAGTCGAGATCAAGTGCAGCGAGGCGCAAGTGGACCAAGTGGCTCAAGGGATCGGCGGAACGGTGGAGACAGCGGAACGGGGAGATGGGGAGGTGGGGTGTCGGGGAGACGGGGAGGTGGGGTGTCGGGGAGACGGGGGAGAC
>NZ_JBQQBW010000239.1:0-1448 GCF_052245415.1 Streptomyces sp. 8N706
CCGGTCAGGCCGTGGGCATCAGGACGCGGGCTTCTCCCTTCTCGTTGTTGTGGCGTTCGGCCCAGTTGGTCAGTGCTGTGTGGCAGGCGTGGTCGAGGTGGCGCAGGTCCAGGAGGTCGAGTTCGATGGGCCGGTTCTTGGGCAGCTTCTCCAGGGTGTCCAGGATCGGCGGCAGGCGCAGGAAGGTGGCGTTGCCGGAGACGACCACGCGCAGCGGTCGGCTGCTGTCCTGGTCCTCATCGACGTGGACCTGGACGTGGCTGGTCTCCCAGGCGGTCTTGGCGATCGCCAGGAGCAGTCCGACCAGGACGCCTTCGAACATGTTGGTCACCACGATGGCGATGGCGGTGGCTATCAGGATCACGGCCTCCCCGCGGTGCTTACGCCACAGCGGGCCCAGCGCGCTCAAGGGGATGAGCTTGAACCCGGAGAAGACCAGGATCCCGGCCAGGGAGGCCACCGGGATCAGGCCGAGGGCGGCCGGGACCAGGGCGGTGAACAGCAGCAGCCACAGCCCGTGCAGCACCCGTGAGGCCTTCGTCTTCGCCCCGGCCTGGACATTGGCCGCGCTGCGCACGATGACCGCGGTCATCGGCAGGGCGCCCAGCGCACCGCAGACGGTGTTGCCCGCGCCCTGGGCCATCAGCTCCTTGTCGTAGTCGGTGCCCGGGCCGTTGTGCAGCCGGTCCACCGCGGCGGCGCTGAACAGGCTCTCGGCCGAGGCGATGAGGGTGATGGCCACCACGGTGCCGATCGCACCGACGCCCATCACCCCGCTGACATCATCGAGGGAGGGCGGCTGGATCGCCCCGAGCAGGCCCTTGACCTCCACCCTCTTGACCGGCAGCTGGAAGAGCGCCACCGCGAGCGTGGACAGGCCCACCGCTGCCAGCGGCGCGGGCACCAGCCGCACCTTCTCCGGCATCTTCTTCCACACCGCCATCACCACCACCGTGCCCGCGCCCAGGCACAGGGCCGTCACCGCACCCGGTGAGCCGGCCGTATCGGCGGCCAGAGCGGGCAGGCCCGCGAGGTTGGCAGGACCCGAACCCGGCGCCTTGGCATCGGTCATGGCATAGAGCTGACCGGCGATGAGCACCAGGCCGATCCCGGCCAGCATGCCCTCCACCACCGCGATGGAGATCGCCCGGAACCACCGGCCCAGCCGCAACGCGCCCATCACCAGCTGCAGCACACCCGCAGCCAGCACGAACACGCCCAACGCCCCGACCCCGTACTCGGTCACGGCCTCCAAAATCAGCACCGTCAGCCCCGCCGCAGGCCCACTGACCTGCAAACTGCTCCCGGGAAGCAGACCGGTGACCAGACCACCGACGATGCCGGTCACCAGCCCCAGTTCCGCCGGAACCCCCGACGCCACCGCCACACCCACACACAACGGCAGAGCAACGAGAAACACCACGACAGAGGCAGTGACATCCGCCCGG